>NZ_JBFPKG010000019.1:0-129324 GCF_040948665.1 Paraburkholderia sp. BR14320 | reverse complement strand
TCACACCGGCCGAGACGGCGATCACCTCGGTCGCGACGCCCGCTTCCTTCAGACGCACGGCTTCTTCAACCGCGATTTCGTCGAACGGATTCATCGACATTTTCACGTTCGCAATATCGACGCCCGTACCGTCCGATTTCACGCGGACCTTCACGTTGTAGTCGACCACTCGCTTGACTGCTACAAGAACTCTCACAACACTCTCCTTCCCACACCGATAGGGCCGAGCCCTATCGTCTTGAATGACATTACGTCCGTTGATCGATCAGAACTGGTCTTCGCGCAGCGCCAGCGCGCCTTCGCCATCGCGAGCGCCGCGAAGCGTCGCTTCGAGCGCGATTGCACGAGGCAGCACCTGCGTCGCGTAGGTGTGCGCGGTCGCGATCTTCGCGTCGTAGAAGCCCGGGTCTTCATCGCGCTTGTCGGCGGCGAGCACAAGCGAGCGGGCGACTTGCCAACCCGCGAGCACGATGCCCGCGAGCATCAGAAAGGAGACACTGCCCGCGAACACCGCATTCGGATCGCGCTTGACGTTTTCGACCACGTAACGCACCGCGCTGTGCAACGCGTTGCGGCCGGCGGACAGATGACGGTGCATCGCCTGGAAAGCCGCGCTCGAACCATACGAGGGGTGCCCTTGCACCGCGGCCAGCGTCGCGTCGATCTGCGCGAGCAGCGTCCCGGCCACCTCGCCGTTGTCGCGCATGGTCTTGCGGCCGACGAGGTCATTCGCCTGGATCGCCGTCGTGCCTTCGTAGATCGGCAGAATGCGCGCGTCGCGGTAGAACTGCGCGGCGCCGGTTTCCTCGATGAAGCCCATGCCGCCGTGCACCTGCACGCCGAGACTCGTCACCTCCAGCGACATCTCCGTGCTCCAGCCCTTCACGATCGGCACCAGGTATTCGTAGATCGCCTGATGATTCGCACGCGTCGCGCCGTCCGGATGACGATGCGCGAGATCGCAATGCGACGCCGACACATAGGCCAGCGCGCGTGCGCCTTCGGTCAGCGCGCGCATCGTCGACAGCATGCGGCGCACGTCCGGGTGCTGGATGATCGCGACAGACTGCTTCGCGGAGCCATCCACGGGACGGCTCTGCACGCGCTCCTTCGCATACGCAACAGCCTGCTGGTACGCGCGATCCGAGATCGCCACGCCCTGCACGCCCACCGCGAAACGCGCCGCGTTCATCATGATGAACATGTACTCCAGACCGCGGTTCTCCTCGCCGACGAGCTGCCCGATCGCGCCGCCGTGATCGCCGAACTGCAGCACGGCCGTCGGGCTCGCCTTGATGCCGAGCTTGTGTTCGATCGATACGCAGTGCACGTCGTTGCGCTCGCCGAGCGTACCGTCTTCATTGACGAGGAACTTCGGCACGACGAACAGCGAAATGCCTTTCACGCCTTCCGGTGCGTTCGGCGTACGTGCGAGCACCAGATGCACGATGTTTTCCGTCATATCGTGCTCGCCCCAGGTGATGAAAATCTTCGTGCCGAAGATCCGGTACGAGCCGTCGCCCTGCGGCTCGGCGCGGGTGCGCACCAGCGACAGGTCGGAGCCCGCCTGCGGCTCGGTCAGGTTCATCGTGCCGGTCCACTCGCCGGAGATCATCTTCGGCACGTAGCGTTGCTTCAGTTCGTCGCTACCCGCCGTCAGCAGCGCTTCGATCGCGCCGTCGGTCAAGAGCGGGCACAGCCCGAGCGACAGGTTGGCGGCGTTGAGCATTTCGATGCAGGGCGTCGACAGCAGCTTGGGCAGATCCTGGCCGCCGTATTCAGACGGATGTTGCAAACCCTGCCAGCCGCCTTCGCTGAATTGACGAAACGCATCCTTGAAACCGGCCGTGGCGGTCACCGCGCCGTCCTTCCAGGTGCTCGGGTTGCGGTCGCCGTCGACGTTCAGCGGCGCGAGCACGCCTTCGTGCAGGCGCGCGGCCTCTTCGAGCACCGCACGGGCGGTATCGGCGGTCGCGTCCTCGCAGCCGGGCAAGCCCGCCAGTTGGTCGATTCCGGCCAGTTCCGTGATTGCAAACAGCATGTCTTTGAGAGGCGCGACGTAGCTCATTACCATTCTTCCGATCAGATAGTCCGTAGGGAAAGTCACCCGTGTGGCACCGATGCGGCCGGGGTAACGTATGGCTGAATCGTAGCGTCGGAGAGGCCCTGCCCGGTTGTCCAAACCGGACGATCTATTGACATCTCTGGCCACGTCGGAGGAAGTAAGCGCCCCGTGGGAAGTGCGTCGGCGGGTGCTATCGACGCATTGATACGACGAGATCAGCCACCTCGGCGATAGGCCGCCGGGGTGCTGCCGGTCCAGTGACGGAACGCTCGATGGAATGCGGTGGGGTCGCCGAAGCCGACGTCGCCCGCGATGATGGCGATCGGCTCGTGGGTGCCGGTCAGGCGCTGGATCGCGATGTCGCGGCGCAATTCGTCCTTGAGCACCTGGAACGCCGTGCCCTCGGCGGCAAGATGACGGCACAGCGTTCTGACCGAACAGTGCAGGCCTTCCGCCGCCTCTTCGATGGACGGGATGTCGGGCAGCCGGGACGCGAGATGTTCCCGCACGCGATGACTGAACAGCTGCTCGTTGAACGACACGAAGATCCAGTCTTCCGGCGCGCGAGCGAGAAACCTGCGCAGGTTCGCCTTGCGCTGGCGCACGGGCAGATCGAAATAGCTACTGCTGAACTGCATCGAGGTCTGATTGCAGTCGAACTTCGCCGGTCCGGGAAACAGATAAAGATACTCGAGCGCGTGAGCAGGACGGGGAAAGGCGAACTGCACCTGGAGCAACGCAATGCGCTGACCGATCAGCCAGGACGCGATCCCATGCGCGAGCTTCAGCATCAGCTCCTGGCCCAGGATGCTGGGTTGCGCGCCCGTGCTTCCCGGATGCAAGGCCAGCGTCGCAACGAGGTCGCTGCGGCGCGACTCGAAACGGAAGTCGTCGAGCACCAGATGGAAGAACTGGCCGAACCGATGCATCGCGGTTTCGAGGTTCGGCGCATCCAGCAGGCTCAGACACAGAAACTTGAGCGCACCGCTGCGCAGCGGGCGCGAGAAAACGCCGGGCATCTCGTCGTCGAGTTCGATCGCGAGCGAGCGGTAGAGCGTCGAGAACTGTTCCTCGGTGACGCGCGCGCCAGGCTGGCTCAGCAGCGCGCGCGGGATATTCGCGCCGGACAAATGCCGGTCGACGATATCAGGCCGCGTCCCGACGCTGCCGAGGAACCCATTGACGAGCGAGATCGGTACGGTGGCGCCAGGAGCTTGCATGACAGGGTTCCGCGAGGCGAAGACGCATCAGCATAGCGCCTCCCGCCGCATCGTGGCGAGGGTTCGGCGAATCGCTACGCGAGTGCCGGGTTTGCGGCCTGGCGCTTTCCGCTAGCGGGTCGCCTATTGCGCCGATGCGTGCGAGCGCAGATACGGCAGGTAGCCGTTCTGGGTCTTCAGGATCTTCTCGGCGCACTCGTCATAGTCGTCGCCCTTCGCGCTGTCGGGCCCATACATGCCGCGGCACTGCGCGAACAGCGACAGCGTCGCGCCGCCCGTGCTCTTGTTCGCGCGGGTCGCTGAGAAAGCGGCTTTGCCCGAATCGTCGGGCACGTCGGTATCGATCGCGACCGCGTCCGCGCGGATCACGTGCGTGTCGGAATGCTGCTCGATATAGCGTTTGGTCGCCGCCCACGCGGCATCGCAATTCGCCGGTGTGCAGTCGATCACCGCGTCGCGTTGCGCGGCGCGGAGGTTCGGCTCGCTATGAAGGATTTCCTGCTGGGCGCGCTGCGCCTGCTTTTCCGGGGACGACGAGCAGGCGGCGAGTGCGCATGCGACGAGTGCGAAGGCTGCGATCTTTTTCATGAGTAGACTTCGAAGGCCATGTTCGAGCGCGATTATAGCCGCGTGAGGAACGCGGTCACGCATTCAACCCACCGCAGAGGCCCCTAAGTATTCGCCACCAGCAGTTCCTCCGCATTGCCCGGCGGGCGCAGCCCATCCGTGCGAGCCGCGAAGTAGCGCTGCGTCAGATCGGCCGCGGACACATGCCGCGCGTCGTCAAAGCCTGCTTCACGCGCCATGTCGATCATCTGCTGCGGCATGAAGAAGCTGATGAACGGCGTGCCGCTCGCACGCGCGCCCTTCTCCGCCATTTCGAGTCCGGGGCGCACGTCCGGGTCCGCCATCTCCAGCGGCAACAGGAACGTCATCGCGAACGTCGAGCCGCGCGCGAGCCCGGCCACTTCGCGCAGCGTCGCCGCATTCGCCTCCCTGGTCAGATACATGCTGACGCCGGTCGACACGACCACGGCCGGCCTGCTTTCGTCGAAGCCTTCGGCGACCAGACGCTGCCGCCAGCTGTCGCCCGCTTCGAAATCGACCGGCACGAAACGCAGCCAGTCCGGCAGGCCGTAACCCAGTTCGCTGAGCCGCTGACGCTTCCACGTTTGCGGTCCCGGCGGATCGACCTCGAACACGGTGAGCCGCGACGCGATGTCGGGCCGGCGTTGCGCGAAGCTGTCGAGACCGGCGCCGAGGATCACGTATTGATCCAAACCGCGCCCGGCCTGCTCGACGACCAGATCCTCGATAAAGCGTGCGCGCGCGACGATCGACGCACGAAACGGCCGCGTGAACCGAAGGTCCATGTCACCGCGGCTGAGCCAGTCTTCGGCGGGAGCCAGCAATTGCAAGCCGACTTCGTCTTCGAGCACGTGCGGCGGCGCGTCGGCCTGCACGTGCAGCGCACGCCAAAGCGCGACGCGCGCGGCGGTGCTGTCGGGTGCGATGTGGGGTTGATTGCTCATGGTATTTGCCTGTATTCGCCTGGACTCAATGGAAAAACGGCAGCGTGAGAAACAGTTTGATCACGATCGCATTGACGATGTCCATGAAAAACGCACCGGTCATCGGCACGATCAGGAACGCGATATGGGAATGGCCGAAGCGGTTCGTGATCGCCTGCATGTTCGCGATCGCGGTCGGCGTCGCGCCAAGTCCGAGCCCGCATTGCGCCGCGCACAACACGACCGCGTCGTAGTTGCGGCCCATTGCGGGGAACGTGATGAAGATCGCGTAGAGCGCCATCAGCAGCGTTTGCGCCGCGAGGATCGAGATGATCGGCAACGCGAGCGCGGCAAGCTCCCATAGGTCGAGCCGCATCAGCGCCATCGCGAGAAAGAGCGCGAGCGCGACGTTGCCGACCAGCGCGACCGCGTGCTGGTCGATCCGCACACGCATGAGCGCGAGCACGTTGTTCAGGATCACGCCGATGAACAGCGTGCAGACGAAGGTCGGCAATTCGAACACGGTGTCCGCGATCCAGTCGGCAAACACTTCGCCGCCCGCGAGGCAGATCGAGATCAGCGCGAGTGTCGTGATGATCGCGGCTGGCGTGGTGGCCTGCTCCGCCTTCGGCTCTTCGAAGACCAGCGTTTCGTCCGCTAGCTGCTGCACGCGCAGCAATTCGTCGGCGCTGATCCGCCGCATCAGCACACGGGCGACCGGACCGCCGAGCACGCCGCCCATCACGAGTCCAAAGGTCGCGCAGCCGATCGCGATCTCGGTCGCCGACTCCAGCCCGTGACGTTCGGTGAAGACCTGGCTCCACGCGGCGCCGGTGCCGTGCCCGCCCGACATCGTGACCGAGCCGCCGAGAATGCCGAGCAGCGGATCGACGCCGAGCGCGAACGCAAGCAGGATGCCGATCACGTTCTGCAGGATCAGCAGCCCGCTGACCAGCGCGAGAAAGCGGATCAACACCGGCCCGCCCGCCTTCAGATTCGACAGATGCGCATTCAGGCCGATCGTCGAGAAGAACGCGAGCATCAGCGGCGCCTGCAGCGTCGAATCGAACCTGACCTGCACTTGCGTGGTGATGCGTGTGATCAGCACGCAGATCGCAACGATGAGCCCGCCTGCCACCGGCGCCGGAATCGAATAGGTTCGCAGCACGCCGATCCATTGCACGAGCTTTTCGCCGAGCAGCAGCACGAGCGACGTCGCGACCAGCGTGGCATATACGCCGACAGTCATGAATGGCCTCCGAGCGCGAACCTGCGACATCTTAGCCAATCCGTCCAGGCTAAGTATGATTTTCCTTGACGCAATGCAGTCGGCCGATGACGTCGCGCCACAACGGGAGAAATGAACCGAACCTCTATCCGCGCTATCTACGCTCGCGGATCCGGCGAGGTCCGGGAGTGGGTTCTGGCACCAGGGACCGAGCGTGGCAAAACGTCCAGAACACCCGCATACAGGGCTCCGCCGGCTGCGTGCATGGCATCAGTGCCGATCGGCGCTACGAGTAAACCCCCTACGCTCAGACGCGGTCGGCAATCCCGCAATGCGATGGTCCTCTTCGCGAACCGCCTCCTGCGGGCGCCGGCTCGCACGTGCGCGCAACGTTGGTCTGCAGACCTCTAGCCTGTTACAACGCTTCCCGCCTGCTTTGGGCAAGCCCTGGCAGCCCGTGTCAGGCGGGCAGGAACGCGGCATGCGCAGACAGATTCGTGCCGTCCAGCCGACGGCGCTCCGCATGCGTGGCACGGCGGAGGGAAGACCCAACTACCAACTCCAATGGAGGTCCGGATGTTCATGCACGACAAACGCCTGCAGTACACGGTTCGCGTCGGCACGACCAATCCCGGGCTCGCGAATCTGATGCTGGAGCAGTTCGGCGGTCCGCAAGGCGAACTGCCCGCCGCGATGCGCTACTTCACCCAGGCCGTTGCGGAAGAAGACCCCGGGCGCAAGGACATGCTGTTCGATATCGCCACCGAAGAGCTGAGCCATCTCGAGATCATCGGCTCGATCGTCGCGATGTTGAATCGCGGCGCGAAAGGGGAACTCGCCGAAGCGGTCGAGCAGCAAGCCGGGCTTTATCGCAAGCTCAACGGCGCGGGCAACGACAGTCACCTGACCCAGGTGCTATACGGCGGCGGACCGCCGCTGACGAACTCCGGCGGCGTCCCGTGGAGTGCCGCGTACATCGACACGATCGGCGAGCCGACCGCGGACCTGCGCTCGAACATCGCGGCCGAAGCGCGCGCGAAGATCATCTATGAACGGCTGATCAACGTCACCGACGCGGCAGCCAACGCGGCGGGCGACATCGAGACCCGTCAGGTTTGCGAGCAGATTCTGCCGCAGGAAATCGAAATGGCGAAGTGGCTGCTTGAGCACCTGCCGGAGACGGTCACGCAATTCCTTGGCCGCTCTGCTGCGGACCGCGACGAAGCGAAAAGGTAGACACACGTGGGATTCGAGACGCGCAATCGCGTCGCCAAGTGAGCACTTTGGCCTTTGCGGCGCGGTCCGCATCGGACAGCGGAGTGGCTTCGACGTCAGCGTTATCGGCAAGGCGATCGCGACAATCAACCTGGAGCATTGCGAATGGCAAGCCAGCCCCGAACAAACGACGATCACCCGGCAGGACATGCGTCGCCCCATCTCGATGACGAGGAGCGCGACCAGGCTTCCGCGCACAGTTCACCTCGCGCGCTGGTGATTCACGAGATCATCCGGGAGGAAGGCGAGACGGCGCTTGGCCGCAAGCCGCTCGCGCTGCTGTGGTCCGCGTTGGCGGCCGGGCTGTCAATGGGTTTTTCGTTTCTGACCCAGGCGGTGCTCGAAAGCAAGACGTCGTCGCCCGGTCACGGCGGCATCTCGCTGACTGGCGCGGCAGGCTATTGCGTCGGCTTCATCATCGTCGTGCTCGGGCGCCAGCAACTATTCACCGAAAGCACGTTGACCGTGCTGCTGCCGGTCCTGACGAGGCGCAGTCTGCCGGTTGCCGCTATCGCGCTGCGGCTATGGGTGATCGTACTGGCCGCGAATCTGGCCGGGACATGGATCTTCGCCGGGATCCTTATGATGCCGACGTCGTTCGGGCAGAAGCTTGCTCCGGTTCTCGACCAGTTGTCGCAAGCCCCTTACGGCTCGACCTTTGCTTCCACGACCATGAAAGCGGTTCTCGCGGGCTGGCTAATCGCGCTGATGGTCTGGCTGCTGCCGAGCGCGAGATCCGCCGCCGTGCTGATCGTCGCGGTCCTCACGTATGTTGTTGCGGTGTGTGATCTGGCGCATGTGATCGCTGGCTCAGTGGAAGCGGCGTACGCGGTGCTGCGCAGCCATGCGCCGTGCAGGACTATCTGCTGCGATTTTTCGCGCCGACGCTGCTAGGTAACGTGGTCGGTGGCGTCGCCCTCGTCGGGCTGCTGAACCATGCGTCGATCGCGCCCGAGATGACAGGCCGCGACGGCTGATCTCGGCCACGCGCAGCGCATCACACCCGAGCCGACATGAACCAGGCCCCGCCAACGATGCTCTTTGACGGCACGAGCCGTGCTACGCGGATGGGTACGTAGTTCCCGGAGCGCTTCCCAAACTGGAGATCGTCATGAAGCTGATAGTGGCAGGAGTGGGCGTAATTTCATTGATTGCCGGCGCTTACGCGTTTGCGCAAACCAATACCGGCAGCGTGCAGCCGAAGCAGGATGCTCACAGCGCGCAGCCGGGTACCGCCGGGCAGAGCATGAGCCGTGCCGCGGACGCCGGTACCGGCAAACCGGCGAGTGGCACATTGATGCAAAAACGCGAAAGTGGCATGTCGCCCCAAGGCGCGTCCGGCTCTAACGCGACCGGCGCGATGAAGCAGTGACGACAACGCGAGGCACAGCTCCTTCGTGAGTGGGACCACGGAGGCACGCACGAAAGGGGATGCCGAATGCTGGTCGGTCGATGCGCGCGCGGCAACCGTTGCGATGTGACCGATGGATCTCATCGGCCCCGCCATATCGAGGCATGGCTAATGCTCGGCCGAAAGTGCATTTCAACAATGCTTCGCCATCGTGATGTACTTGTGTGTCAATGATTTGCGGCCGACACAAATGACAATCGGCACGCGTTACGTAAGCGCCAAAGCGCTGCTGACCGACCGTCATTCCAACGACATCAACGCGTTCATGGAGCGACATGCGGTCCGCGTCGCGTTGGGACCGGGACGCTCTTTCTTTATTGTCGATCATCACCACTGGGCGTGCGCCTGGCGGACCATGGGAATCGACAACGTTCCGGTGAGAGTTGTGGCTGATTTCGCTGCTTTGGAGACCGACGAGTTTTGGGAACACATGAGGCAAAGGCATTGGCTACACCCGTTCGATGATCGTGGCTTGCGACGCGCGATCGGCGAAATGCCGATGTCGCTTTCAGCAATGACGGACGACCCCTATTAAAGCCTCGCGGCATTTGCGCGACGTGCTGGCGCCTACCGCAAACCAAAGCGTGCGTACGAGTCGTTTCTGTGGGCAAGCTTCTTCAGGACGAGATTGCGTTTGCCGGCCTAGCCAGAGGAACACGGTTCGGTTTCGCGTTCGCGCCGTACTGTGCCCATCCCTCTCGAGCGCCTGCAGCAACTCGAGCTGGTGGCCGATTCGAGACTGCGCAGCCGAAATGGCATCGTCTGCCTGCCGGAGGTCGCGAATTTCGTCGTGCAGATTCATGCGCCCTCCTGACGCCGAATATCGGTAGTTTATGGAGGTAGCAACATGACACCAACGGATACATGCAGGTTTCTGGACTCGCTCGGCGACGAAGCTCGAATCCTCGCGTTGAAGCACTTCAGAACGAGGTTCGACGTTACAACGAAGTCCGACGCGACCCCCGTCACAATCGCGGACCGCGAGATAGAACGACGGCTTCGTCAACTAATTTTGTCGCGGCATCCATCGCACCACCTTGTGGGCGAAGAGGAAGGCGGCGAGACTGGAGACGGAACAACCTGGGTGATTGACCCCATCGACGGCACGAAGAGCTTCGTATCGGGTCTTCCGCTGTTCGGGACGCTCGTCGCGGTACTCGAAAGTCGACTTCCTGTCTACGGCCTGATTGAAGTCCCAGCACTGCGTGAGCGCTGGATAGGCTACGGCAATAGCACCGTTCTCAATGGCACTCCGTGCAAAGTCAGTTCATGCACGCGATTGCGCGATGCCCGACTCTGCACAACGGACCCACAGATATTTATCGGTGAAGCGTCACGGGCCTTTTCAACGCTGTCGCGTTCTGTCGCAATCTCCCGGTTCGGAACCGACTGTTACGGTTACGCCTTGTTAGCCTCCGGTTACATTGACCTCGTTGTGGAAGCAGACCTGGAAATTTACGATGTGATGGCGCTAGTGCCTGTCGTTCGGGGCGCGGGTGGCATGGTTACTACCTGGTCGGGCCATCCAATCACTGAACGTTTCGATGGTACGGTCGTCGCGGCTGCGACTCCCGGGTTGCACACCGAGGCGCTTGGAGTCCTCGGAAAACCGTAATCGCGTCACCGGCGCTACATTGGCCAAAAAATTACAGCGACATCTGCATCAACGGATATAAGGTCAGATGCAAGGTGCCCACGTCGGACACCTGCACACTGACAGGCGTGGCCGACCCCACTTCGCGGGCCGAAGCAGGTTTGTACGCGTCGTTTAGCTTGGATGCTGCCAGGTTGCTAGCGCTGATTAGCGAAACAGGCACGGGGGATGCGCCACGTAAAAAATAGCCCATTCCATCCTGGAGAGAGATCATGGCCGCAAGCACACAGTCCAGCGTCTACAAGGTTACAGAAATTGTCGGCACGAGTCCGACTTCCTGGGAGGAGGCTGCGAAAAATGCTGTAGAAACCGCTGCTAACTCGCTTCGTGATTTGCGAATCGCCGAAGTCTGTAAGCTCGACATGAAGATCGACAACGGCAAGTTGGTTGAATATCGGACCCGGGTGTCCGTGTCGTTCAAGTATGAGACTTGAGAGTTCGGCTGATCGCAAGACGTGACGAACTCGAACGTGGCGCGCCGGGCTGCGGGTGGAAGGTGGACCGCTGAAGCCTCCGGCCAATCCAATCCATGATGGCGCGAGCGCGCTGGAAAACCGCGCACAAATGAAGCCCAAACTGCAGCCCACGCCAAACACCGCGAGATTGGCTACGACGCGGTTAACCCGCCCTTTGTAAATCTGGGGATCTCAGAGTGCACATAGCAGACAATAAAGACCGCGAGCAATCCAGCGATGAACGACATGGCCGCAATCATTCGACCTTCCTCTCCTGCAATAGTCGCGACTCCGGATTGCTAATCGCTAGAGAGAGCGCGACGGCGGAATATGCGTTGAAATGATCTGCGGCGTCGATGCGCGGCGCTCTTTTTTTGTCCCCAAAATCGTGCCCGTTGCAGCACGGGCCTGAGAGAGAACGAAAAACTCCCTAACTTTAGGAATTTGAGGGAAGTCTGTTACGCTGCGCGCTTCACCACCCTTGCATTGAAACAATGGAAATCCCATTCAACGATCGCGGCGTGTCAGTCACGCGCAACGCCCTCTCGGCCGCGGGCCAGGTCTTCCCGCTGCGCGATATCGTCGACGTGCAGGTCATGACCGTGCAGAAGAACAAGGTCGTGCCGCTCGTGATCTCGGTGGCGGGGCTGATCGGCGCGATCGTCGGCGGTGTGCTGCATTCGGCTTCGGGGCTCGTATCCGGGGCGATGCTGGTCGTGGTCGGCTGGCTGACCTGGGTGACTCAGGACGTCACGCATCGGTTGATGGTCAAGACGGCCGACGGTGAGCGCGAGGCGCTGATGAGCACGGATCGCGAGTTCGTCGAACGCGTCGGCGAGGCCGTGCATCGGGCGAAGGCGGCGGCTGCCGCGCCGAAGGCATGACGCGGCGCGTCGATCGAACATGAAAAAGCCGTGCGCGACTGGTCGACGCCAGCCCCGCACGGCTTCTCCAGTTCAGTCCAGACTGAGCGGATTCACGCGCCAGATATTGCGCGCATACTCGCCGATCGTGCGATCCGACGAGAACTGCCCCATCCCCGCGACGTTCTCGATCGCGCTTTCGGCCCACGCGTGCTTGTTGACGAAACGGGCATCCACTGCGTTCTGCGCTTTCGCGAACGCGTCGAAATCGGCGAGCACCATATAGTGATCGCCCCAATCGACCAGCGTGTGAAAGATATCCGAGAAGCGCAGCGGATCGTCCGGCGAGAAGAAGCCCGTACGAATCTGATCGAGGGCGGTGCGTAATGCTTCGTTTTCCTCGTAAATCTGCCGCGGCCGATAGCCGCTTGCGCGCAGATCGTCGACCTCGTCGGCGGAGTGGCCGAAGATGAAGATGTTCTCGCGCCCCACCGCGTCGCAGATTTCGATGTTCGCGCCGTCCATCGTGCCGATCGTCAATGCGCCATTGAGCGCGAGCTTCATATTGCCGGTGCCCGACGCCTCGGTGCCGGCCATCGAGATCTGCTCGGACAGATCGGCCGCCGGAATGATCAGCTCGGCCACGCTCACGCCGTAGTTCGGCACGAACACGACCTTCAGCCTGTTGCCGATCAGCGGATCGTGATTGACCTTCTCGCTGACGTCGCCGATCAGCTTGATGATCGTCTTGGCCATCCGGTACGCGGACGCGGCCTTGCCCGCAAACAGTACGACGCGCGGCACCCAGTCGCGCTCCGGATTCGCGCGAATCTCGTTGTAGCGCACGATCACGTGCAGCACGTTGAGCAGCTGGCGCTTGTATTCGTGAATGCGCTTGACCTGCAGATCGAACAGCGCGTTCGGATCGAAGTGCAGCTTGGTGTGCTGCGCGAGCCGGTGCACGAGCCGCAGCTTGGCCTGTCGTTTGGCCTCACGGAACGCGTCGACGAACTCGTCGTCCTTGCGCAGATTGCGCAGCTGCTCGAGCTCGAACAGATTGCTGCGCCAATGCGTACCGATGCGCGCGTCGATCAGCGACGACAGCGACGGACTCGCCTGTGCAAGCCAGCGGCGCGGCGTGATGCCGTTGGTCACGTTGGTGAAGCGGTCAGGGTAGAGACGCGCGAAGTCGGCGAAGATGTCGCGCGTCATCAGCTGCGAATGCAGCTTCGACACGCCGTTCACCTTGTGACTCGCGACGATCGCCAGATAGGCCATGCGCACGCGCCGCTGCCCGTATTCGTCGACGAGCGAAATGCGGCGGATCATATCGACGTCGTGGCCCGATTGCTCGCCGACGTGCTTCAGAAACTGCGCGTTGATTTCGAAGATGATCTCGAGATGGCGCGGCAGCAGCCGCGACAGCATTTCAACATCCCATGTTTCGAGCGCCTCGGGCATCAGCGTGTGATTCGTGTACGAGAAGATCTGCGTCACATGTTTCCACGCCTTGTCCCACGGCAGGTTATGCACATCGACGAGCAGGCGCATCAGCTCGGGAATCGCGAGCACCGGGTGCGTGTCGTTCAGATGCACCGCGACCTTCTCCGAGAAGCGTCCGAACGTGCTGTGCGTGCGCTGATAGCGGCGGATCAGATCCTGCATCGTCGCCGATACGAAGAAGTACTCCTGGCGCAGCCGCAACTCGCGGCCGGCCGGTGTGGAGTCGTCCGGATAGAGCAGCCGCGACACGTTCTCCGACATGTTCTTGGTGTCGACCGCGTTGCGGTAGTCGCCGCGATTGAACGCGCCGAGGTCGAGTTCCTCGGTCGCGCGCGCGGACCACAGGCGCAGCGTGTTGGTCGCGTCGGTCGCGTAGCCGGGGATCACGGTGTCGTACGCGGTCGCGTTCACATGCTCGGTGTCGATCCATTCGGTCTTCTCGCCGCGCTGCACGGTACGGCCGCCGAAGTGCACCATGTACTTGATTTCGGGCCGCGGAAATTCCCACGGATTACCGGCGCGCAGCCAGTAGTCGGGCGCCTCGACCTGCTCGCCGTCGATGATTTCCTGGCGGAACATGCCGTACTCGTAACGGATGCCGTAGCCGAAGCCCGGAATCCCGAGCGTCGCCATCGAATCGAGAAAGCACGCGGCGAGCCGCCCGAGGCCGCCGTTGCCGAGCGCGGCGTCGGGCTCGATGTCGATCAGCGCGTCCATGTCGACGCCGAGGCTCGCGAGCGCCTCCTTCATCTGATCGTGGATGCCGAGCGCGAGCAGCGCGTTGGTAAAGGTCCTGCCGATCAGAAACTCCATCGACAGGTAGTAGACCCGCTTCACGTCCTGCTCGTATTGCAGGCGCGTGGTCTTCATCCAGCGCGCGACGAGCCGGTCGCGCACGGCGAGCGCGGCCGCGTGCAGCCAGTCGTGCGGGTGAGCGGTGATGGCGTCCTTGCCGACGCCGTACATCATGCGATTCGAAATTGAGCGCCGTAGCGCGTCGACGGTACTGTGGAGCTGGTCGAATTCCAGATCGACGGTCGTCATCGAAGCCTCCGGGAAGTTCGACAAGGCAGACGCGAACCGCACGGAAGACGGACGGGAGGCGCGTGCCTGTCGGAACGGTTAAAAAAACAGAGTAGAACATTTTGCGGATCGCGCACATCGCTGCGCGAGCGGATGGTGACGCATATGCCGTGCCCGGTGAATCCGCCAATTGCCGCGCGATGGCGTGCGGCCGATGCCCGGATGCAGTGCAAAACCGCACATCGATTATTTTTTCGATGCATGACGGGGGAATGAAGCCGCGAATTCCCCAATTGTGTGATCGCATCGGGCCGCCTGTTCTGCCGGACGGTTTGTGCGGATGCGAATTCGATTTGATGTAGGGCGCGCACTGATTTGGAGATGCGGCGGGGGTTGACGGTTAGTTGCGTTGCCGGCAGATCTCAGCGCCTCATCTTCGCCCGCCTGCCCGCCTCTCTGCACGATCGCGCCGTCTCTGCAACAATCGCGACGTTGCGCCGCACAAGCCGCCACGCTCATCCGCCGTGGTCCGGACAGCGCGCCACCTCGCCCACAACAAAACCGCCGTGCGCGCGTCGCCTCTCCTGAAGCGGCCAACGCCGGCATGCCCAACCCGACGAGCCACGCCTTGTCCGATAAGCTCAGCCCCACCGTCGGCGTCCCCACGCCGGCTCTCCCCGCCGACGGCCCGATGTCGGCCGCCAATCGCCGCGCGATGGCCGCGATCATGCTCGCCGTCGCGCTCGCCACGCTCGATACCGCGATCGCCAACACCGCGCTGCCCGCAATCGCCGGCGACCTGCACGCGGCGCCGGCCGCGTCGGTCTGGATCATCAACGCGTACCAGCTCGCGATGGTCGCGACGCTGCTGCCGCTCGCCGCGCTCGGCGATATCGTCGGGCATCGGCGCATCTATATCGGCGGCATCGCGCTGTTCACGCTGAGTTCGCTCGGCTGCGCGCTGGCGCCGACGCTGCCGCTGCTTACCGCCGCGCGCATCGTGCAGGGCCTGGGCGCCAGCGCGATCATGAGCGTCAACACCGCGCTGATCCGCTTTCTGTACCCGCCGCATCGGCTCGGTCGCGGGCTCGGCACCAATGCGCTGATCGTCGGCGTGTCGTTCGCGGTCGGGCCGACGGTGGCGTCGCTGATTCTGTCGGTCGCGACGTGGCCGTGGCTGTTCGCCGTCAACGTGCCGCTCGGCGTGCTCGCGCTCAGCTTCGCGATGCCGGCGCTGCCGCATACCACGCAGGGGCGGCATCAGTTCGATCCGGTGGCGGCCCTGCTTAACGTGGTCACGTTCGCCGCGCTGATCTTCGCGCTCGGCGAGGCGGCGCAACGCGCGTCGATGCAGATCGTGCTCAGCGCCACGGCGATCGCGGTCGTGTTCGCGCTGCTGCTGATTCGCCGCGAGGCGGGTCACTCCGCGCCGATGCTGCCCGTCGATCTGTTCAAGCGGCCGGTGTTCGCGCTGTCGGCGGTGACGGCCGTCTGCTCGTTCGCCGCGCAGAGCCTCGCATTCGTGTCGCTGCCGTTCTATTTCGAGGACGTGCTGCTGCGCAGCCAGGTCGAAACCGGCTTCCTGATGACGCCGTGGCCTGTCGTGGTCGCACTCGCCGCGCCGCTCGCGGGCGGCCTGTCGGACCGCTATCCGCCGGGGCTGCTCGGCGCGGTCGGGCTCGCGGTGCTGTCGGCGGGGATGGCCTCGCTGGCGATGCTGCCCGCCCATCCGCACGTGCTCGACATCGGCATCCGCATGGCGATCTGCGGCGCGGGCTTCGGTTTTTTCCAGTCGCCGAACCTGAAGGCGCTGCTGGCGAGCGCGCCGCCGGAGCGCAGCGGCGGCGCGAGCGGCATCGTCGCGACCGCGCGGCTAATCGGCCAGGCGACCGGCGCGGCGTTGGTCGCGCTGTGCTTCGGCATCGCCGGACGCCAGCATGGACCGACGCTCGCGCTCGGCCTCGGCGCTTTCTTCGCCGGCGCCGCGAGCCTCGCGAGCGGCTTGCGGCTCTTCGCGCCATCGCATCGCGCGGGCGTGCAGGCGAAGGCGGCGGTCAAGTGAGATGTGCGCCGGACGGCGCGTGAGACGAGGATAAAGCTTGCATGAAGCGCGGCTCGAACGAACCGCGCATGAGTTGAAGCCGGTGCGGGAAGACGAGGCGGCAACTATGCGAGCCGCCTCGCTTCCGACCATTGCGGCGCGATCAACGTGCCGCGAAATACCCTTTCACCGCGGCAATGAACGTGTCGATATCGTCGCGCGACACATCCATGTGCGTGACGAAGCGCGACGCATACAGCATCTGCGTGAGGATGCCCCGCTCCTTGAGCCACGCTTCGAGCGGCGCGCAATGCTGTTGCGGAAACTGCGCGAACACCATGTTCGTCGCGACCGACTGCACCTTCACCTGCTCGATGCTCTCCAGCCCCGCCGCCAGATGCGCGGCGTTCGCGTGATCGTCGGCAAGACGCTCGACGTTGTGATCGAGCGCGTACAGGCACGCCGCCGCGAGCACGCCAGCCTGGCGCATGCCGCCGCCGAGCACCTTGCGCCAGCGATGCGCGACGTCGATCAGCGCGCGGCTGCCGACCAGCACCGAGCCGACCGGCGCGCCCAGTCCCTTCGAAAGGCAGATCGACACCGAATCGAACGGCTCGGTGAGCGCCGCGACCGGCTTGCCCGACGCGACCGCCGCGTTGAACACGCGCGCGCCGTCGAGGTGGGTCGCGAGGCCGCGCTCGCGCGCGAGCTGCGTCGCGTCGGCGACGTACTGCTCCGGCAGCACTCTGCCGCCGATCGTGTTTTCCAGCGCGAGCAGCCGCGTGCGCGCGAAGTGATCGTCGATCGGCTTGATCGCGGCGGCGATCTTCTCGAGCGGGATCGAGCCGTCGGCGGCGTTTTCGAGCGGCTGCGGCTGGATGCTGCCGAGCACGGCCGCGCCACCGCCCTCGTATTTGTAGGTGTGCGCGAGCTGGCCGACGATGTATTCGTCGCCGCGCGCGCAGTGCGCCATCAATGCGGCGAGGTTGCTTTGCGTGCCGCTCGGGAAGAACAGCCCCGCTTCCTTGCCGGTGCGCTCGGCCAGCGTGGCCTGCAGACGCAGTACGGTGGGGTCGTCGCCCCAGACGTCGTCGCCGACTTCGGCCGCCGACATCGCCGCGAGCATCGGCGGAGTCGGGCGGGTAACGGTATCGCTGCGCAAATCGATCATTGTGTGTCCCTGTGCGTCCATGGATGACAACCTACGGCAGCCGGCCGCGCGTGCATTCCGGGAGGAACGCGTACGCGCCGGCAAACGAGCCATACAGTGTATTCAATTCAGGCGACGCTGAAAATCGGCGCGTCCCCGCAAAGCGCGCCGATCCGGCTGCGAGGAGTCGATAGACGCTAACTCAATAGACGCGACGGGGATGCTCAGCCGCCGGGCTTCGGCAGCCACTGCAGCGGATCGACCGGCTGGCCGTTCTGGCGCACTTCGAACTGGATCGACGCCGCACCGCGGCTATCGACCCCGACCTCGCCGATCGTCTGCCCTTGCGCGACCGCGTCGCCTTCCTTGACGAGCAGCTGGCTGTTCTGGCCGTACGCGGTGATCAGCGAGTCGTTGTGCTTGATGATGATGAGCGGGCCGTAGGCTTCGATGCCGGTGCCCGCGTAGACCACGCGGCCGGTCGCGGCGGCCTTGACCGGATCGCCGGGTTGCCCGCCGATCACGATGCCGTTGGACTTGCCCGGCGCGAACGCGCGCAGGACCGGTCCGCGCAACGGCCATTGCAGCACGCCCTGCTGCGGCCCGGCCGCGGGGGCCGGCGCACCGGGGACGGCGCCCGGCGGCACGTTCGCCGTCGCGCCCGGCGCGGCCGGCGCACCCGGCGCCACCGCAACCGGCGGCGTGACCACGCTGCCCGAGGCCATCGGCGGAGAAACGCGCAGCACCTGGCCGGGCGCGACCGCGGCGTTGACCGGCAAGCCGTTCCAGGCTGCGATTTCCTGCAGCTTGCGTCCATAAGCCGAAGCGATGCCGGCCAGCGTGTCGCCCGGATTGACACGGTAGAAGCCGGCAGGAACCGGGACGTTCGCGAGGCTGGTCGCGCTCGACGGCGCGTTGTTGTAGAACGGCGTGCTTTCCCACGGCATCGTCGTGCAGCCGCCGATCGCCACGCCGAGCGCCGCCGCCATCAGCACGCGGATCGCCGTCGGTTGCCATTGTTGTGTCATCTGATTTTCCTCGACGTGTGTCTCGTTCCGATTCAACCGACGCCTTAGCAATTGCCGTTCCGCCACGCTTGCATAAGATCGCGGCTGTCTGTAGCCGCCTGGATATTATGCGCGCGCACCATACGCACGCCGCGCTGGCGCGCGCCGTCAAACTGACGTGTTCTTCAGACGCTTCCCTGCGTTTCGACGACCAGCACGCGTGCCGTACCGAGCGGATGCGCGACATGCTCGGTGCCAACCGTCGCGTAGAACACATCGCCGGTTTCGAGCACCGTCGAACATTCGACGCCGTCTTCGCGATAGCGCATCTCGACGCGCCCGTCGAGCACGGCGAACACTTCCTCGCCGTCGTTCACGTGCCACTTGTACGGCTGGTCGGTCCAATGCAGACGCGTGGTGATGCCGTTCATGTTCGCGATGTCGAGCGCACCCCAGGCACGCGGCGCGGTAAAGCTTTTGCTGCGGATGATCTTCATGGTCGATGAGCAATTGGCAGGCGCGCAAATCCCGCGGGCGGCACCGTCCGCCCGCGGCGACGGCGCTTGCACGGCTGGCCCTATTATAGGTCGCATGGCCCGCGCGTCTCGGCGAGGGACCTGCCACGGCCGATTCGTCCGATTGTTGCGGGCAATCGGCCATCGCCTATACTCAGTCAAGCCGCGCGGAGCAGTACACGACAACGTTGGGATTCTGGGAGGAATCGAGGATGAACAAAGCCACCTTTCTGGCCGTGCAACTCAACGTCGACGATGTGGCGGCGTCTGCCGGCCTCGTCGAACTGCTGAACACCCATCTGATCTTCGCCGCCGACGTCGCCGAGGCCGCCGATGCGCTCGTGCAACTGGCGAGCGTCGCGAGACTGTCGAGCGGGGTCGAGGCGAGCGTCGAGCTGCCCGCGGTGGCGATCGAGCGTCTGCGCGAGGCGCTCGACAATCTGAGCGGCTACGACGAATCGTGGCTGCTCGCACTGGAGCCGAGCCGCGCGCTGTTCGACGACATCGGTCGGCGGCAGCGAACGCTGCATTGACGCGAATCCGCCGCAGCACGGCGCCGTAAACGACAAAACGCCATCCGATCGAACCGGATGGCGTTTTTTCTTGCCCGCCGCGCTCGCGCTACTCCACGACGCGGCGTCTACAGCGGACTACGACTTCCAACTACACCTGCACACTTCTACTGCGATTAGTTGCCGAAGTACACCGAGTTACGGTTGGCCTTCGCCGGAAGGACGGCGGGGCCTGCTTGCGACGTGCCGACAGCCGGAGCGCCGTAGCCGCTGGTGTCCGCGCGGTTGGCTGCGACGGCGGTGCCGCGCTGCGCATCGACGCGTGCTTGCGCTGCCTGGATATCGAGCGGGTAGTTGACGTCGTTGGCGGACGGGTTGTAGCCGGCCTTTTCGAGTTGGATCAGTTCAGCGCGAACCTGAGCGCGGGTCACCGGCTGGCTGGCTTGAGCGAACGAAGCGACCGGAACAACGAGGGCGGCGGCGATTGCAACTGCGGAAATCAGGGTCTTCATGATTAACCTCCAAATGACTTGTTGTGTGGTGCGCTTCGGGGTTTCTGCTTTTCCCTCAGCGATTGAAAACAAGTTTAGAGGCGTCACGATCTAGGGTAAACCCTTAAATGAGCGAAACTCTATTCCTCCTGGCGCAATAATCGTTTCGCATTTGCTCAAGCTTACAGATAACCCACGATGTATCTGGTAATAATGCAAGGCTCCGTTGCTGATCCCAGATGAACAACGGCCCGGCGCGCTGTCACCATCACGCGCGCCGGGCCGTTTTTTCGACTGCTAGCTCCACTGCGCGTGGAAGCTGCCCGGCTTGTCGATGCGTTCGAACGTATGCGCGCCGAAGAAGTCGCGCTGCGCCTGCACGAGGTTCGCGGGCAGACGCTCCGAGCGGTAAGCGTCAAAATATGCGATCGCCGACGCGAACGCCGGCACCGGCACACCAGCGTTGACCGCAGCCACCACGACTTCGCGCAACGCAGCCTGATAGTTCTTCGCGATGTCGCGGAAGTACGGATCGAGCAGCAGGTTCGCGAGCGCCTTGTCCTTCGTGTAGGCGTCGGTGATCTTTTGCAGGAAGCGGGCGCGGATGATGCAGCCCGCGCGGAAGATCTTCGCGATCGTGCCGTAGTCGAGATCCCACTTGTATTCTTCCGACGCTGCGCGCAACTGCGCGAAGCCCTGCGCGTACGAGATCACCTTGCTGAAGTACAGCGCGCGGCGCACCGATTCGATGAACGCCTCTTTCGCGCCTTCGAGCGGCTTGGCCTGCGGACCTTCGAGCACCTTGCTCGCGGCCACGCGCTGCGTCTTCAGCGACGACAGCACGCGCGCGAACACCGCCTCGGTGATCAGCGGCAGCGGCGCGCCGAGGTCGAGCGCGTTCTGGCTGGTCCACTTGCCGGTGCCCTTCTGCGCGGCACGATCGAGGATCACGTCGACGAGGTCCTTGCCGGTTTCGTCGTCCTTCTTGCTGAAGATCTTCGAGGTGATTTCGATCAGATAGCTGTCGAGCTCGCCCTGGTTCCACTCGGTATAGACCTTGCCGAGTTCCTCGTTCGACAAGCCGACGACCTGCTTCAACACCGCATAGCTTTCGGCGATCAGCTGCATGTCGCCGTACTCGATGCCGTTGTGCACCATCTTCACGAAGTGGCCCGCGCCGTCCGGTCCCATGTACGCGACGCAGGGCTCGCCGTCCGGCGCCTTCGCGGCGATCTCGGTGAGGATCGGCGCGACGAGGTCGTACGCGTCGCGCTGGCCGCCCGGCATGATCGACGGGCCTTTCAGCGCGCCTTCCTCGCCGCCCGACACGCCGGTGCCGATGAAGTGCAGACCCGCCTTCGCGAGTTCCTGGTTGCGGCGGATCGTGTCGGTGAAAGGCGTGTTGCCGCCGTCGATCAGGATGTCGCCTTTTTCGAGCAACGGCTTGAGCGAGGCAATGGTTGCGTCGGTCGGCTCGCCGGCCTTGACCATCATCAGAATGCGGCGCGGCTTTTCGAGCGAGTCGACGAACTCTTCCAGCGTGAAAGCCGGCACCAGTTTGCGGTCCGGATATTCGGCGATGAGTTCGTCGGTTTTCGCGCGGCTACGGTTGTAGACCGACACCGCGTGGCCGCGGCTCTCGATGTTGAGCGCCAGATTGCGGCCCATCACCGCCAGCCCCACCACGCCGATTGCCTGTTTGCTCATTTGAATTCTCCAGAGTCCAATAAATGTCGTGGCGCCGCGCTGCGAAAACACCGGCGCGGCGTCGAGGGTGAAAGGATAAAAGAAATGCGCGCTTGCCGCTTGATGGCGGGCAAGCACGCCAGTTGCTCGTGCTGCTGCGGTGCTCCTGCCGTGCTCCAGCTTGCGCGTAACGCCAGATAGACAGGTATTGTGCGCGCGTCGGCGCTTGCGCGGAGGGTTCGGATTGTGATCGGACTGAGGTTTGGCGGACCCCATGAACGAATACGCGACCCGCCGATCTACCCGCTACCCTGCCCGCTTCCTCAACACCAGACTGAAGTTGTTCGCGGGCATCGCGACCACCCGTTCGCACGTGAGCCCGGCCGCGTCGCCGAGCGCGACGACCGCTTCCATATCGCGCACGCCCCATCCGGGATCGCGACTCTTCAGCCACTGCTCGAACGCTTCGTTGCTCGGCGCCGTATGCGCGCCGCCACGCCGGTAAGGACCATATAGATAAAGCACGCCGCCGTCGACGAGCCGCCGCCCCGCGCCGTCGACGAGTGCCTGCGCCGCGCTCCACGGCGAGATGTGGATCATGTTGATGCAGACCACCGCATCGAGCGCATCGACGCCCCAGTCCGGCTGATGCACGTCGAGCGCGAGCGGCGCGCGCACGTTCGCGAGCCCCGCGTGCGCGGTCCACGCGGCAATCGATTCGCACGCTTGTTCGTCGGCATCGCTCGGCTGCCAGTCGAGACCGGGCAGCGCGCCGGCGAACCAGATTGCGTGCTCACCGGTGCCGCTCGCGATTTCGAGCACACGGCCGCGCGCCGGCAGCGCATCGCGCAGCACGGCGAGGATTGGTTCGCGATTGCGTTCGGCGGATGGCGAATATTGCCGGGCGTCGGTCATGGTCGGCCTTGCGTTCTGGTTTTGCGATGTGCGTTAGTACAGCGTGGCGCGCACGCGTTCGGGAAGCTCGCGATCGTAGGCGGCCGCGTCGAATTGTTCGCCGTCGTTCGCGGCGATGATGTGTTGCAGGATCTCGCCCGCGCTCGGCAGTTCCGAGCGCTCGATATGACGCGCCGGCTCCCACAGCTGCGAGCGCACGATCGCCTTCGAGCAATGAAAGTACACGGCATCGACGTCGATCAGCAGCACGGTGCGCGGCAGTTTACCGGCGACCGCGAAACTGTCCAGCAGCGCCGCGTCGTTCGAGACTCGGCCGCGGCCGTTTACGCGCAAGGTCTCGCCGATACCCGGAATCACGAACAGCAGCGCGAGGCGCGGATCGGCGATGACGTTGCGCAAGCTATCGAGCCGGTTGTTGCCGGGTCGGTCCGGCAGCGCGAGCGTGCGTTCGTCGACGACGCGCACGAAGCCCGGCGCATCGCCGCGCGGCGAGCAGTCGAGACCGGCGGGGCCGCTCGTCGCGAGCACCGCGAACGGCGCGGCCGCGATGAACGCGCGGTAGTCGTCGTTGACATAGGGGATCTCTTTGCGCAGCGAGCGCTCGGCTGGCTGTGCGTACAGAGCTTCGAGTTGTTCGATCGTCGTCAGCATGCGGTTTCCTCGGGTTTTAATTGTGATTCGCGGAACGTACTCGTTTTCAATCGCCCGCCAGCAACGCAGCGAGCGCGCTCAAGGTATCGCCGCACGGCGCGGCCACCTTCAGAGACAACAGCGGATCGGCGCGGGTGCGGCCCAGATTGATCGCCGCGATCGGCTTGCCCTGCCGCTGCGCCCACACGCAGAAGCGGTAGCCGGAATACACCATCAGCGACGAGCCGGCCACCAGCACCGCGTCGGCCGCATCGAGCGCATGCGACGCCGCAACGACCCGCGCCTTCGGCACGTTCTCGCCGAAGAAAACCACCGACGGCTTCAGCAGCCCGCCGCAGTTCGAGCATGCCGGCACGCGAAAACCGCCGAGATCGTGCCACTCGAGATGCGCGTCGCCATCGGCGGCGGCTTCTGCCGTGACGTCGAGCAGCGCGAGGTTGTCGGCTTCGAGCGTCTGCTGGATCGCTGCGCGCGAATGCTGCATGCCGCAGTCGAGACAACTGACTCCGTCGATGCCGCCGTGCAGCTCGATCACGTCGCGGCTGCCCGCGCGCTGATGCAAGCCGTCGACGTTCTGCGTGACCAGCGTCGGCACGTGACCGGCCGCTTCGAGCCGCGCGAGCGCGACATGCGCGGCATTCGGTTGCGCGCGCGCGACCAGCGGCCAGCCGACCATGCTGCGCGCCCAGTAGCGCTGACGCATCGCCAGCGTGCCGAGGAACTCCTGCAACGTGATCGGCGGCGAGCGCTTCCATGCGCCGTTGTCGTCACGATAGCCGGGGATGCCGGAGTCCGTGCTTATGCCCGCGCCGGTCAGCACGAACAGGCGCGGATGACGCTGCACGAAGCGATGCAGATCGTCGAGCGTGTGCGGGTCGGCGAGGGATTCGGTCGGCGTGAGCTGAAGGTCGGTCATGACGGGGACGTGGAGTTGCTTGTGCGCATCAGCGGTGTG
Source organism: Paraburkholderia sp. BR14320 (assembly GCF_040948665.1). Taxonomy (NCBI): domain Bacteria; kingdom Pseudomonadati; phylum Pseudomonadota; class Betaproteobacteria; order Burkholderiales; family Burkholderiaceae; genus Paraburkholderia; species Paraburkholderia sp. BR14320. The sequence continues at coordinate 105,193 of NZ_JBFPKG010000019.1, read as the reverse complement.
GGTTCGGTTTGCCGCGCCTGGCGGTCGAGCGACGCGCGTCCGCTTGCGGCTTCGACTTCGCGCCGTGCGTGTCGGGCCGCCGCGCGGGCCGCGCTTTCTGCGCCTGCCGCTTCTGCCACGCAGCCAGCGCGATCTCGTAGCGCTCCAGTGCTTCGTCGTAGAGATCGAACACGCACTGCGTGCAGCCGCTGTGACAGCAGTCGTCGAGATCGGGCCGCACGGGCGGCTGCGGCGGCGGGTCGTCGCTGGGTTTGGCGCGGGGCACGGCGCGTGGCTTTGCTTCGAGAGACGGCGGAGCGCCCAGTATAAGTTGAACGCGCGCGCGCCGCTCCCGGTTGCGAGACGGTGCTGCGCGCCGCTCAGCCGCGCCCGACGAACGGCATCTTGCTCGCCATGATCGTCATGAACTGCACGTTCGCCGACAGCGGCAGGCTCGCCATATGCAGCACCGCATCGGCGACGTGCTGCACGTCCATCAACGGCTCGACCGCGATCTCGCCGTTGGCTTGCGGCACGCCCCGCGCCATCCGCGCGGCCATCTCGGTTCCCGCGTTGCCGATGTCGATCTGCCCGCACACGATGTCGTATTTGCGGCCGTCGAGCGACACCGCCTTCGTGAGCCCGGTAATTGCGTGTTTGGTCGCCGTGTAGGCGGCGCTGTTCGGACGCGGCGCGTGCGCCGAGATCGAGCCGTTGTTGATGATGCGGCCGCCGCGCGGGTTTTGCGTCTTCATCAGGCCGAACGCCGCGCGCGTGCACAGGAATACGCCGTTCAGGTTGGTGTCGACGATCGAGCGCCATTCGTCGATGCTCACTTCGTCGAGGTCGACGGGCGAGCCGTTGCGTCCCGCGTTGTTGAACAGCACGTCGAGCCGGCCGAAGCGTGCGCGGATCGTGTCGAATAGCGCGGCGACGCTGTCGGCGTCGGTCACGTCGCACGACACCGCGAGCGCGTCGCCGTGCTGCGCCTGCGCTTCCTGCGCGACCGCATCGAGTGCGGCCTGGCGACGCCCGGCGAGCACCACGCTATAGCCGTGCTTCGCAAGCGTCAGCGCGCACGCGCGGCCGATCCCGCTGCCCGCGCCCGTCACCAGCGCCACTTTGCCGTTTCCTGATTGCCACATCGCGCATCTCCTGTTGTATTGGGTCGGGACGCGCGCTTTTGCCGGCAACCGGTCCGATCGCCATCGACACGCGCGCCGCTTTTCGCTCCGCACCATACAACAGCGCATCGGCGATCGCAAACCGCAGCAGTCTTTCAGCGCGCTTGCGGCCGGCACGTGGCCGCCGACCGTGGCACGTCGGCGCGCGCAACAGTGGTATCGTTCGCGGTTGCGCATCGCGCGCAAGATTCACAGCCTTCCGTGGACCGACGAAGGCGTACTGGAAGCACGTTTCGATGAATGAATACCCGAACCCGCAGCGCCGCTGGCCGCGCAGCCGCAACTCCGCACTGCTGAACGGCACGATCGGCTGGCACGTGATCGTGCTGATCGGCGTGGCTGTTGCACCGGCCGCGTGGCCATGGTGGCTCGCCGCGATCGTCGCGAATCACGCGCTGTTTACGATCACCGGATTGTTGCCGCGCACGACGCTGCTCGGACCGAACTGGACCCGCCTGCCCGCGAGCCCGCGCAACGAGGATGCGATCGCGCTGACCATCGACGACGGCCCCGACCCCGTTGTCACGCCGCAAGTGCTCGATCTGCTCGACGCGTTCGATGTGCGCGCGACGTTCTTCTGCATCGGCTCGAAGGTCGAGCGCTATCCGCAGCTCGCGCGTGAGATCGTCGCGCGTGGACATGCGCTCGAAAACCATTCGCAAGTGCACGTGCATACGTTTTCGGTCACGTTTCCGCACGCGTTGACGCGCGAGATCGCCGCCGCGCAACGCACGCTCGAAACCGTCAGCGGCGCGCGGCCGATGTTCTTCCGCGCGCCCGCCGGACTGCGCAACCTCTTTCTGGAGCCGGTGCTGCGCAAGCTCGATCTGCGTCTCGCCGCATGGACACGGCGCGGCTACGATACGCGCGAGCGCAACCCGCACGTGGTCGCGCGGCGGCTGCTCGATGGCCTCGCCGCGCGCGACATCCTGCTGCTGCACGATGGCAACGCCGCGCTGACGGTCGAAGGCCAGCCGCTGATTCTCGCGGTGCTGCCGAGCGTGATCGAAGCGGCGCGCGAGCGGCATCTGCGGTTCGTCACGCTGCGCGAAGCGCGTGTCGATGCGTGACGATCGCACGTGAAGTGACACTCACCGCAAACAGCGCTACACGCGAAAATCCGCCGCCATATCCTCATCGGTACGCGCTTCGAGCTTGCCGCTGCGGCACGCTTTGATGAACACGTCGTAGTCGCGCTCCACCTGATCCGCATAAGCGCTCGCGTAGCCGCTCAGCGCTTCGGCGAACTGATCGCCGCGGCCGATGTACGCGCTGATCTCGATCGCCTGCCCGCTCGCCTTCGCGTGCGCGCGCGCCATGATCCAGCCGCATAGCCGCGCATAGCCGTCGAGCAGATCGCTGTCGAACAGCTCGATATTCGCGGACAGCCTCATGTCGCGCAGTTGGCGGAAATAGAACTGCCGCCCGTGCGGTCCCGTCCCCCAGCCGAGGAACACGTCGCTCGCGGTTTGCAGCAGCCGCTGTCCTTGCACGACGCGCTCGCCCTGATGCTTGACCGCCGGCGACTTATAGAACTGCGCGATCACCGATGGCCGCGCCTCCTTCATCTGGAGGAACAACGGCTTGCCCATGTGATCGACGAGCAGCACGACCAGACAACGCGTGCCGACGCTGCCGACGCCGGCCACTTTGAACACGACGTCGTGCCTCGTGAAGTGATCGAGCAGTTCGCGCCTATCGTGCGACATCGACTTGCGGTACTCGCCCCACACCTGCTCGATCGTCTTTTCGACGTTGCCGGTCCGGTAGGTTTCGGTTTCCTCGGCCGTAAACAGCGTGTTCGCACCGAGCACATGAAACAGCGCGGGCGGCGTGTCGTGGATGGTCCAACGATTGCCATCGAACGACGCCATTTTTTCCAGCAGGCTTTCGTGCGTGCGGCTCGCGGCCTTTTCCATGGCGCGCCGCACCGCGCGCCGGCGCTCGGGCGCCAATGCGATCTCGGCCATGCGGTCGAACGTGATGCGGTCGTACCACAGGTCGAGCGCGCCGAACTGCGCGTATTGCGCGACGCGATCGCGATACGAGCCGACCGCGGTCATCACGAGACTCTCGGCGGTGCCGCGGCTCAGGCGCATCTGCCGCGCAGCCACGACGAGGCCCGCGCACAAGCGTTTCAGGTCCCATTCGAACGGGCCGATCGAGACTTCGTCGAAGTCGTTCAGGTCGAAGACCAGCTGCCGCTCGGAAGTCGCGAAGCCGGCGAAATTCATCAGATGGCCGTCACCGCAGATCGGCATGCTGAGCCCGCTGTCGTGCACCTTGCTCAGATCGTGCGCTTGCAGAATCGCACTGCCGCGATGGAACGCAAACGGCGAGGCTGCCATGCGCCCATAGCGCAGCGGCACCAGCTTCTCGACGCGCTCCGCGCTGCTTTGCTTCAGCAGCTCGATCGGGTCGCGGTGCAACTCGCCGACCGCCCGATGGCTCGAGCGTTTCGAACGCTCGCGTGCGGCGCGGCCGCGCGCTTCCCGTTCGGCAATGGTGCTGGCTTTCATGCTTTCTCTCCGTTTTTGCTTTCCGCGCATCGCGTGGTTAAAACCGAGCGTTGCACGCGCAATCATAACGGGTTCGAAAACGGCATCGGTAAAAATGTTCCGGCGCTTTGCCCGCACCCGGATTCGCGCTCATCGCACTCAAAAGCGGACAAACTTACCGACTTTCTGCAACCGAAACTAACCGTTTGGTGAAATTTCATTTTTAGTCGCGCCATGCACTTCAGCAAACGCGAAGCGCGCCGTATACCCATCCATGCAGAAGTTCGCGACGCACGAAAAGCCCTTGAAAAAGGGCCCGTTCCGCACTGTTCACTAACGTGCGTCGCGCAAGGGAAAACGGAGAAAGCATGTTTGTCGCAATCGGGTGGGTGTTGGTAATCGGTTCTGTGATCGGAAGTTTTGTTGGCGTCGGCGGACATCTGCCGGCACTCGTTGCCATTCGAATTGCTATGTATTTTCGGTGCGGCAATCGGCGCGTTCGTCGTTAGCAATCCGACTTCGACGCTGAAGAAAACCATCAAGGTACTGCCGTCGTGCTTCAAAAGCGGCGGCTATACGAAAGAGAAATATCTGCAGTTGATCGCGTTGCTGTATGAACTGCTGCAAAAGGCGCGCAAGGAAGGGATGATGGCGCTCGAAACCGACGTCACCAGCCCGGAAGAGAGCGTGATTTTCCAGAAGTACTCGCACGTGCTGGAGGATCATCATCTGCTCGATTTCATCGTCGACTATCTGCGCATGATTTCGGGCGGCAACGTCAATGTGCACGAAATACAGGACCTGATGGACGAGGAACTGGCCACGCATCACGCGGAAGCGTCGGTGGCGGCCAACGCGATCCAGAAGATGGCCGACGGCCTGCCCGCGTTCGGCATCGTCGCCGCGGTGATGGGTGTCGTGCACACGATGGGCTCGGTCGGCGCGCCGCCCGCCGTGCTCGGCGAGATGATCGCGGGCGCGCTGGTCGGCACCTTCCTCGGCATTCTGCTTGCGTATGGTTTTATCGGCCCCGTCGCCGATCTGCTGAACGCGAAGGGTCGCGCTGAAGCCAAGCCTTATCAATGCGTGAAGGCTGTACTGCTCGCATCGCTGTCCGGCTACGCGCCACCGGTCGCGGTGGAATTCGGCCGCAAGGTGTTGTTCACCGCCGACCGCCCGAGCTTCCAGGAACTCGACGACGCGGTGCGCGCGACGAAGATGCCGAAGTCGGCCTGACCCGGGGCGGCAACATGAGAGAGAAAAGATCGCGCGCGTCGCAGTTAGAGACGCCCGCGCCGGTCATCGTGCGCCGTTCGAGGAAGGTCGATGAGCACGGCGCGCACCACGGCGGCGCATGGAAGATCGCCTACGCCGACTTCGTCACCGCGATGATGGCGTTTTTCCTGCTGATGTGGCTGCTCGGCTCGACGTCGAAATACCACAAGCAGGGCATCGAGGATTACTTCAACACACCGCTGTCGAGCCTGCTCGGCGGCAAGGAAGGCACCGCAGCGGCGCGGCCGAGCGTCGTGCAGGGCGGCGGGCGCGATATCTCCGATACGCGGCCCGGCGTCGGCACGAAGAGCCAGAGTGAGCCGACGCCGCCGCGCGCCGCGACGCCCGCCGCCACGCCGATGGATGCCGAGCGCTTGCAGCAGCTGAAGGCGAAACTCAGCGCGCTGATCGAGCAGAGCCCCGTGCTGAAGGCGTTCAAGGACCAGATCCGCATCTCCATCACGAACGAGGGCCTGCGCATCGAGATCGTCGATTCGCAGAACCGGCCGATGTTCGCGTCCGGCAGTTCGAAGCTGCAACCGTACGCGGTCATGATCCTCGCGCAGATCGGCGCGGCGCTGAACGATGTGGACAACCGCATTTCGATCGCGGGCCACACCGACGCGGTGCCCTACACGGCCGGCCCCGAAGGCTACTCGAACTGGGAGCTGTCGTCCGAGCGTGCGAATGCCGCGCGCCGTGCGCTGGTGGCCGGCGGCATGCGCGGCGAAAAGCTGCTGCAGGTGCGCGGCCTCGCCGACGTGCTGCCGCTGAACAGCCATGTCTCCGACGAGCCGACCAACCGGCGCATCAGCATCCTCGTGCTGAACAGGGCCGCGGAGCAGGCGTTCTTCCATGACGGCGGCCGTAGCACGCTGGATGAATCGTCACCAGTGAGCGCGGCGCTTCCGGCCTTGTCGGCGCGGCTGCAACCGGATTTGCGACCCGCCACCGTCACCCGTAGTACCCCGTAGCATTTTCGCAACCGCCGGCTCGCATACGCGCGAAAGCACATGCGAGCGCGCGCGCACCGCGCGTAGAATCGAGCGCATGCGCCCTACTCTCGTTCCGCAGCGCGAATCCGACCTGCCGCTGCATACGCCCAGTGTGTCGTCGCTGACGTTGGCGGCAGTCATTGCGCTGATCGCGTGGATGGCGATCCTCGCGCAAGCCGACCTGACGATCGATCGCACGCTCGCGCGCGGGCTCACCGTGTTCGATGCGCTCGCGCGCATGAGCAGCTACCTGACCAATCTGACGGTGCTCGCCAGCGCGTTCTGCTTCACCTGCGTCGCGCTATGGAAGCACCGCTCGCCGCTCGTGCGCTTTTTCCGGCAGCCGACCGTCGTGACCGCGGTGGTCGCGTACATGGTGTTCGTCGGCATCGCGTACAACGTGCTGTTGCGCGGACTGTGGCCGCTGTCACCCTACCGGCGCCTGCTCAACGAGTCGCTGCACAGCGCGCTGCCGATGCTCGCCGCGCTCTACTGGGTGCTGTTCGTGCCGCGCTTCCATCTGCGCTTGCGCCACTGCCTGTTGTGGCTCGTCTATCCGCTCGCCTATCTCGGCATCACGTTCTGGCGCGGCAGCCTGTCGGATTTCTATCCGTATCCGTTCATCGACGTCGAAACGCTCGGGCTGCGCCAGGTGCTGGTCAATTCCGCGCTGCTGTTCGGCGGTTTTCTGATGGTGCTGGCCGTGTTCGTCGGCATCAATTCCAGGCGCCGACGATGATGTTCCAGCACATTCCATCTGGCCGGATGCGTTGCGCCGCGTTGCCGGGCGCACTTCTTGCACCCCTTTCGTCACTGACGCAGGCTGACGCCGCACTGGCGCGGCTTGCGCGGCGCCCTTGTGCGGGCGCGTTGCAATTGCAGCGCGCCCGCACGTAAATATGACAACAGGAGCGATGCATATGGACACGAATTCAGCGGCAGGCGCGGTAAAGGAAGTCGCCGGCAAGGTGCAAAGCGCGGTCGGCGACGCAGTCGGCGACACCAGCGCGCAGGTGGCAGGCAAGGCGCGCGAATTGAGCGGCAAGGCGCAGCAGTTATGCGCGAACACGACGAGCCTCGTGCGCGACACGACAGCCGAAAACCCGTTCACGACGCTGGCTGTCGTCGCACTCGCCGGGTTCGTGATGGGCGCGCTGTGGTCGCGCGGCGGTCGCGACTACGACTGATGCAGGCGCGGCGCCGGATCTTAGGCGCCGATCGACAGTGCGAAGCAGTCGCACCAAGGCGGGCGGTCCGCGGCAAGCGGATCGCCCGCTGCTTTACTAGCCGCTCTTCTTCTTGCGGCTGGGACCCATCTCCAGTTCGATCCACGTCGGCGCATGGTCGCTCGCATGCGGTTCGCCGCGCACCCAGCGGTCGACGCCCGCATCGCGCAGACGCGGCGCGAGATCCGCGCTCAGCAGCAGATGATCGATGCGCAGCCCCGAATTCGTGTCCCAATGACGGCGAAAATAATCCCAGAACGTGTACACACGCTCGTCGCCGAAATGCGTGCGCAGCGCATCGGTCCAGCCTTGCGCGAGCAGCTTGCGATAGCGCTCCCGGCTCTCCGGCTGCAACAGCGCGTCCTTTAGCCACGAGCGCGGGTTGTAGATGTCTTCGTCGGTCGGCACGACGTTGAAGTCGCCGGCGATCACGACCGGGTGGCCGCTCTCGTACAGCTGCGCCGCATGCGCGATCAGATGATCGAACCACGCGAGCTTGTAGTCGAACTTGGGGCCGGGCTGCGGGTTGCCGTTCGGCAGGTACAGACACACGATCAGCACGCCGCCGACCGCGGCCTCGATGTAGCGGCTGTGCGTGTCGTCTTCGAAACCGGGCAGACCGCGCCGCCGCTCGAGCGGCGCGTCGCCTTTGGCCAGAATCGCCACGCCGTTCCATGCGCTCTGGCCTTGCCACACCGCGCCATAACCGGCTTCGCGCAATGCGTCGACGGGAAACGCGCTATCCACCGCCTTCAGTTCCTGCAGACACACGACGTCCGGCGCCTCGCGCTCGAGCCATTGCAATAACGCCGCCTGGCGCGAGCGGATTCCGTTGATGTTGAACGTCGCAATGCGCAGCTTCGCCATGATCGTCCCTCCGTCGCCTATGGCACCGCGAGCACCGACCCCATTTTGGCCCGGTTGGCCCGTTGCAAATTTATCACCCGCAACTTTCCATCCTGCTCGAACCGGTCGACATCCGCAGCGAAGCTGCCCGCAAGTCTGATGAATGGCGCTGAAAGCAGATGCTAATTGGAAGGTAAGAGAATGTGTATTCGATTATAATTTTGTGCGCCAGTGAGCCGTCGGTACGACGGCAGCTTCTGGCGAGGCGGGTTGCCCGCCTGCTTTTTACTGACTGACTTGAAATCGTTTCAATGGAAGCTGCAATGAACGCTGCCCCCGCATGCCCGCAATGCGCAATGGAAAACACTTACCCTGACGGCACGCTGTACGTGTGCGCGGACTGCGGTCACGAATGGTCGGCAAACGCCGGCGCCGATGCGAGCGATGAACCCACCGGCAGCGTCGTCAAGGATGCGAACGGCAACGTGCTGGCCGACGGTGATTCGGTCGTGCTGATCAAGGATTTGCGCGTCAAGGGTTCATCGATCACGCTGAAGATGGGCACCAAGGTGAAGAGCATCCGGATCGTCGGCGGCGATCACGAAATCGACTGCAAGACCGACGCCGGCAGCTTCATGCTCAAGGCCTGCTTTCTGAAGAAGGTTTGACGGGCCGTTCGCCGTTGGCGGCCCCGCTCCGAAGCGCGGTCCGCAGTGCATGATTCAATCGAATGGTTGGTTACCCGAGCATACCGAGAATGGCTGAGGATCGAACCTCGTACGACGCGTTCGTCAAATTCATGTCCACGCCAATCAGTGATGGTCAACCGTTCGTGCTGGAGACACAGCACGCGGTGTCGCTGCACTTCGATCACTTCTCCACTCAGAGCTTCATGTCGCTCAGGAACCCGGAGAAGCTCACGCTCGGCTACACGCGCGCGATGATGGGATTTCTGTTGCTGCAGCCCGCCCCCACGCACATCTGCATGATCGGACTAGGTGGGGGATCGCTGGCGAAATATTGCTATCGGCATCTGCCCGAGGTCGCGATCGACGCAGTCGAGATCAGCCCCGAGGTGATCGCGCTGCGCGACGTATTCAGAATTCCCGCGGACGACGCGCGGTTCAAGGTGGTTTGCGCCGATGGCGCGGACTACCTGATGCAGGATGACATCCGCACGGACGTGATCCTGCTCGATGCGTTTGTCGCGGAAGGAATCGCGAGCCGCTGTGCGAACCTCGCATTCTTCGCCGCCTGCCGCGAGCGACTGACCGAGACGGGCGTCCTCGTCATCAACTTCACGGACGATGATCCGGCCATACCGCAGCACCTCGAGTGGCTGAAATCCGTATTTGGCGCTTGCTATGCGCTCGTTCGGTGCGGCGACGACAGCAACTTCGTCGCGTTCGCGTGGAAAAGCGGGCATCGTTTGCCGCCCAGACACGTGCTATTGGAGCGTGCCCTCTCGTTTGCCTTTGCAGACGAAACTCAAGCTGTCCGTTACTGCTCGCCGCCTGAAAGAGGGAGAGCGCCTCGATCCGAAGCGACTGATCTGGCGTGAGCAAGGACAGGGGCACTGGGAAATCGGCGGTTGACCGGCGTGAGGTGTCGACCCGGGCGTTACTTTCCGCGCTTGGCAAGCGGGCTCTTGGTCTTGTAGGTCACGCCGTGACGCTCGAGATACTCGCGGATCAGTTGGCGGACGACTTGTGACGGCGTCAGATCCTGCGCCGAGCAGAGCATTTCGAATGCCTCTTTCTTGGCGGGGTCGATCAGGACGGTCAGGCGTGCGGTTTTCGTTTCCATTGCGAGGACGAGTCGGCAAATATGCTAACCAAATTATAATGCATTTGCCTTCGACGGCACGATCAGAACCGGCATTTCACGCCAGCATTCTGCCGTCCTCCCGTGAGTTCAGTGCCTGCGCTCGAACCGGCAGAGATAGGTCAGCAGATCATCGACGACCGGCACGATCGCCAGTGTGACGAGTGCGCCAGCGAGCGGCACGGTCGACACGTAGCCCACATGCTTGAAACCGATTGCGCCAATCAGGCCGCCCACGAAGAACGACGCGAGCATCGTGCCGTGGATCTTCAGCTTCGCGCGGTTTGCGATGACCGCGTGCTCATGGTCGACGAGTGCCGAGCGATTCCAGTAAAAAAGCTTACCCAACTCGATACCGAGGTCCGTGACGATGCCGGTCATGTGTGTGGTACGGATCTCCGCACCCGACAGCTTCGTGATCATCGCATTCTGCAACCCCATGATGAAGCACAGCAGGATCACGGTCAGAGGGACGAAAAACGCTTCGCGTAGCGCAAGGTGGCTGCCGAGCAGACCGAACAGCAGCAGCAGCGCGGCCTCGACCACCAACGGCAGCACGTACTGGCTTTGCAGGCTGCGGCGGCGCCCCCAGTTGACGAGCACCGCCGAGCACCCCGCTCCTACCAGAAACGACGCCAGCGAACCGATGCCGGCCAGCACGAGCCGCAGGTCGCCGAGCGCCGCCTGGTCCGCGATCGCGGACACGATGCCGCTCATGTGCGACGTGTATTGCCTGACCGCGAGGAAGCCGCCGGCATTGGTGGCGCCGGCGACGAAGGCAAGAGAAAACCCGAGCTGACGGTTCGCGCTCGTGCTGCGGTGTTTTCCCGTCAGGCTTCGAAAGTACTGCGCAGGCATAGGATCACTCAATCGCTTGGAACAACGGCAAAGACGTGGCGAACATGTGGTTCACATGATAATGACATTATCATATCCTGTTATCCAGATTGGTTTCTGATGTCATAATGGGTTTCGAGCGAGGCCGGCAAGCCGGAACTCATTGCGTGCTCCTCGTCCAAACCGAGCGTACTGGAGACATTCCGGATGGCACCCTTCCCGGTCGTCCATTTCGTCCTGCTGGTCGCAGCCGCCTGGCTCGCGGTCGGTACGGTGGGTCTCGGAGTTCTGCATCGCACGCGATTCGTCGCCCACGGGCTGTTTCCGCTCGGCGCGCTCGGAGGTCTGCTGCTGGGAGCGGCGGGACTCGCCGGCATCTTCACCGAACCGACCACCGCAGTGCTGCCCATCGGCCTGCCCGGGTTGCCGTTCCATCTGCGCGTCGATGCGCTATCCGGCTATTTCCTGTTCGCGCTGGGTGTCGTCAGCGCGGGGATCGGCGCCTTTTCCGCCGGTTATTTCCGCAAGGGCGAAGGATCGGCGCCAGGACTCATCTGCTTCGAGTACCACGTTTGCATCGCGAGCATCGCGCTCGTGCTGATCGCCGACGACGCGTATGTGTTCATGGTCGCCTGGGAAACGCTGACGCTGTCCGCGACGTTCCTCGTGATGACCAATCATCGGATCGGCGAGATTCGCCGCGCGGGTTACCTGTATTTCCTGATCTCCCACGTCGGCGCACTCGCGCTGCTGCTTTGCTTCGGCATCCTGCAGGCGCGCACTGGCGACTACACGTTTGCCAACCTGCGCGCGCAGTCGCCCGACGCGTTCTGGGCCTCGCTCGCCTTCCTGTTCGCGTTGGTCGGCTTCGGCGCCAAGGCGGGCGTGTTCCCGTTGCACGTGTGGCTGCCGGACGCCCATCCCGCGGCGCCATCCCCGGTATCGGCGCTGCTCAGCGGGTTCGTGCTGAAGGTCGGTCTGTATGGGCTGATCCGCACCGTGTTCGACCTGCTGCACGTGCAGATCGCGTGGTGGGGGGTGCTGCTGCTCGTGCTGGGTATCGCCACAGCGCTGCTCGGCGTGGTGTTCAGTACGATCCAGGTCGACATGAAGCGTCTGCTCGCGTATTCGTCGATCGACAACATCGGCCTGATGATCGTCGCGCTCGGGCTCGCGGTGCTGTTTCGCGCGTACGGGATGACGGAGCTGTCCGCGCTTGCGCTGACCGCTATGCTCTACCAGATCGTCGCGCATGCGGCCTTCAAGAGCCTGCTGTTCCTCGGCACCGGGGCTGTGCTGCACGCGACCGGCGAGCGCAATCTCGGCAAGCTCGGCGGCCTGATCCGTGTGATGCCGTGGACCGCCTGGGCCGTGCTCACAGGCGTCGCAGCCAGCGCTGGCTTGCCTCCGATGAGCGGCTTCGTTGCGGAGTGGCTGCTGCTGCAAAGCTTCCTGTTCACGCCCGGTCTGCAGAATTCCGTGCTGGCGATGACGGTGCCGATCGCGGCCGCACTCGTCGCGATGACGGCAGCGCTGGCCGGTTACACGATGGTCAAGTTCTTCGGCATCGTCTTCCTCGGGCAGCCGAGAGAAGCAAAACTGAGTCGCGCACACGACGCGAACAGATGGGAACGGCTCGCGTTCTGCTGGTTCGCGGTGGCCGGCGTGCTGCTGGGACTGATGCCCACGCAGTTCGTCAAGGTACTGGACCGGGTCACGCGCGCGCTCGTCGGCGCCGGCATCGGCGCGGAGAATCATGGCTGGCTAATCTTCGTGCCCGTATCGACCGCGCGGGCGAGCTACATGCCCGTCGTGTTCATGCTGTTTTTCGTCGCCTGCTGCGGCCTTGCGTGGGTGCTGGTGCGGCGCTTCTACCACGGTCGGCTGCGACGGGCCGCGCCGTGGAGTTGCGGCTTCCCGTTCACGACCGCGCGGATGCAGGACACGGCCGAAGGCTTCGGGCAACCGATCCGGGAGATCTTCGCGCCGCTGCTGCGCATCGAGCGGCAACTGCCGTCGCCGTTCGACGCGCAGCCGGCCTACCGGGTCTCGGTCGCCGACCGCACGTGGTCGATTCTGTACGACCGTATCGCGGCACTCACGCAACGCGCGGCGGAATGGGCGGGTCGATTGCAGACGGGCCGGATCGCCGTGTACCTGACCTACAGCTTCGCCGTGCTGATCCTGCTCCTGATGCTGGTGAGACGATGGTGACTGTATCCGGCGTGCTATCGCAAAGCCTCGAGATCATCGTGGCGCTTGCCGCCGCGCCACTGCTCACGGGCTGGGTCAACCAGTGCCGCGCGTGGCTGCAGAACCGGCGCGCGCCCAGCATCTGGCAGCCTTACCGGATGCTGCACAAGCTGTTCAACAAGGAGTCGGTCGTCGCTCATGGCGCGAGTCCGGTGTTCCGCGGCGCGCCCTATGTCGTGTGGGCAGCGATGACGCTCGCCTGCGCAGTCGTGCCGACGCTGTCGACCGAATTGCCGCTGTCTCCCGCCGCGGATGCGATCGCGCTCGTCGGCCTGTTCGCGTTCGCGCGCGTCGCGTTGTCGCTAGCGGCAATGGATATCGGCACGGCATTCGGCACGCTCGGCGCGCGCCGCGAGATGCTGGTCGGTTTCCTCGCGGAACCGGCCCTGCTGATGGTGCTGCTGTCGGCCTCGCTGATCACGCAGTCGACCCTGCTTACGAGCATCGTCGCGACGCTCGGCCACAGCGAACTGACCATCTACCCGAGCCTGGCGTTCGCCGGCATAGCGTTCACACTGGTGTCGCTCGCCGAGAATGCGCGGCTTCCCGTCGACAACCCGAGCACCCACCTCGAGCTGACGATGATCCACGAGGCGCTGATCCTCGAATACTCGGGGCGGCACCTCGCGCTGATGGAATGGGCGGCCAGCCTCAAACTGTTCGCCTACTCGTGCATCGGTATTGCGCTGTTCATGCCGTGGGGGATCGCCGCGGCCGGTAATCCGCTCGCGCTGGTGTTCGCGGTGCCGGCACTGTTCGTCAAGCTGATGGTCGGCGGCGCTGCGCTGGCGGTGGTCGAGACCGCCAACGCGAAGATGCGGATTTTCCGGGTTCCGGAGTTCCTTGCGACCGCCTTCCTGCTCGCCGTGATCGGCATGCTCGTCCATCTGCTGCTGGGAGCCTGAATGCACGCCTACGCGACGCAACTGATCAATTTCCTTGCGGCCGTGCTGCTGATGCTGTCGTTCGCGATGCTGAGCCAGCGCCGCATCCTGTCGCTGATCCATCTCTATACGTTGCAGGGTGTCGCGCTGGTGCTGGCAATCCTGATCCTCGGTTTCGTGACGGATGATGCGCATCTGTACGTGTCGGCCGGACTGACGCTCGTGCTGAAGGTCGGCGTGATTCCGTGGATCCTGTATCGGCTCGTGCGCAGGCTCGACATTCAGGCCGACGTCGAGCCGCTGATCAACATTCCGACGACGCTGCTGATCGGCATCGTGCTCGTGATCATCGCGTTCAACGTCGCGTCGCCGATCAGCCAACTCGCGACCTCGGCCGCGCGCGGCACGCTCGGGATCGCGCTGGCGTGCGTGCTGTTGTCGTTCATGGCGATGATCACGCGCGCGAAGGCGGTTCCGCAGGTGATCGGCTTCCTGTCGATGGAGAACGGGCTGTTCTTTGCCGCCACTGCCGCCACCAACGGCATGCCGATGATCGTTGAACTCGGCATCGGGCTCGACGTGCTGGTCGGGATCCTGATTCTGGGCGTGTTCATGTTCCAGATTCGCGAGCAGTTCGACAGCCTGGACATCCATCACCTCGAGAAGCTCAAAGATGAATGACGCCCACGTCGTGCTCGCCGTGCTCGGCATTCCGCTGGTGGCGGCCGCGTCTCTGGCGGCCGTGCGCCCCGCCCGGGTCGCGCGCAACCTGAACGCCGGCTTAAGCTTCGTGACGTTCGCGGCGACGCTCGTGCTCGCCGCGCGCACCGTCGAGCACGGACCGTCGTTCGCGTTCGACCGTGCATTCTTCGTCGATCCCCTGAACGTGTACCTCGTCGCGCTGACTGCGTTCGTCGGCTGGACGACGTCGCTGTTCTCCCGGCCGTACATGCAGATCGAGGAAGCGCGCGGCCGGATGACGGCGACGCGGATGCGCCTCTATCACAGCATGTACCAGTTGTTCATGTTCGCGATGCTGCTTGCGCTGCTGACCAATAATCTCGGCGTGCTATGGGTCGCGATGGAGGGCGCCACGCTCGCGACCGTGCTGCTCGTCAGCGTCTATCGAACCGCTGCAAGCCTCGAGGCCGCCTGGAAGTACTTCATCCTGTGCGGTGTCGGCATCGCGCAGGCCTTGTTCGGCACGATCCTGCTGTACCTCGCCGCGAGCCGGCAACTGAGCGACGGCGATGCGCTGCTGTGGACGAGCCTTGCTGCCGTCAAGACGCACCTCGACCCGTCCATCGTGTCGATCGCCTTCGTGTTCCTGCTGGTCGGCTACGGCACGAAAGTCGGACTCGTGCCGATGCACAACTGGCTGCCGGACGCGCATGCCGAAGGCCCGACGCCGATCTCAGCGGTGCTGTCCGGGCTGCTGCTGAACGTCGCGCTGTACGCGGTGCTGCGCTGCAAGGTGCTGGCGGACGGCGCACTCGGCAATGGCCTGCCGGGACGATTGCTGGTCGGCTTCGGGCTCGTGTCGGTGCTGATCGCGTCGTTCTCGCTGTTTCGGCAGAAGGACGTCAAGCGGCTGTTTTCGTATTCGTCGATCGAGCACATGGGACTGATGACGTTCGCGTTCGGCCTCGGCGGCCCGGTCGCGACATTCGCCGGTCTGCTGCACATGACCGTCCATTCTCTCGTCAAGTCGGCGATCTTCTTTGCCGTGGGCCACGCGGCGCAGAAGGCGGGAACGCAGGCGATCGAAGGCATTCGCGGGCTGCTGCAGGTCAGCCCGACGGTCGGCTGGGGCATGATGCTCGGCGCGCTCGCGATTCTCGGTCTGCCGCCGTTCGGCGTGTTCGCAAGCGAATTCCTGATCCTGACGACCGCGATGAACACGCTACCGTGGACGGCGCCGCTGTTGCTGCTCGGCCTCGCCGTCGCGTTCGCGGCGATCTTCGCGCGCGTGCAGCGAATGGTGTTCGGTGAGACGACGACGGCCAAGCCGCTCGAACATCGCCCCGCACCGCTGCCGGTATTCGTGCATCTCGGCTTGGGGCTGATGCTGGGGCTCTATGTGCCGCCGTATCTGGCAACGTGGTATCGCCAGGCCGCAACGATGTTGGCGGGGTGAACGATGCGACTCGAATCGATACAGCTTGCCGCCACCCGCCTCACACATCGTGCGGGCCAGATTCCCGCAGCAGTGGTGAGCGCCGATGAATCAGCGTGGCTCGAGCTTGCGCGCACCGCGCGATCGGAGCAGCGGCGCCTCGTTGCAATGTGGGGCAGCGAAGCAGTCGAAGACGATTTCTCGGTGAACGCCGCGTATGAATGCGATGACGGCATCGTGTGGGTGCGCCTGCCGATCGGGCGTCAGCAGAGTGCCGGTGGAGACTATCCCGATCTCGCCACCGTTTTCCCTTGCGCGACTCGCATGCAACGGGCGATCTTCGATCTGATCGGCCTGCGCGCGCGTGGCGCCCCGGACACGCGCCCGTGGCTCAATCACGGCAACTGGCCCGATGATTATTTTCCGCTGCAAAGGCAGGCGACCGGTGTCGAAGCCTTCGAGTCGAGCGAGGCGGACTACCCGTTCGTGCAGGTTGCGGGCGATGGCGTACACGAGATTGCTGTCGGGCCGATTCATGCCGGCACCATCGAGCCGGGGCATTTCCGCTTCTCGGTCGTCG
This sequence comes from Paraburkholderia sp. BR14320, assembly GCF_040948665.1. Classification (NCBI taxonomy): domain Bacteria; kingdom Pseudomonadati; phylum Pseudomonadota; class Betaproteobacteria; order Burkholderiales; family Burkholderiaceae; genus Paraburkholderia; species Paraburkholderia sp. BR14320. The sequence goes on along the minus strand of NZ_JBFPKG010000019.1, from coordinate 88,696 downwards.
GCGAGAAGGTGCTGCGCCTCGAAGAACGTCTCGGCTATGTGCATCGCGGCGTCGAGCGGCTGTTTGAACGGACTCCTGCATCGCAGGGTCATCGGGTTGCCGCCAGAATTGCGGGCGACTCGACCGCCGCGTTCTCGTGGGCCTTTTGCATGGCGCTCGAGCAAGCCAGCGGCACACAACTGTCGAAGCGCGCACTATATCTGCGTGCGCTTCTGCTAGAACGCGAGCGCGTGGCCAACCACCTCGGCGACCTCGGCGCGCTGGGCAACGACGCCGGGTTCGGCTTCGCACTCGCGCAATTCTCGCGGCTCAAGGAGGACTGGATACGGACGAACGCCCGCCTGTTCGGACATCGATACCTGATGGACCGGATCGTGCCGGGCGGTGTATCGGTCGACGTTCGCGCCGACCACGCGGCGGTGCTGACCGAGCAATGCGAACGCATCGAACGCGAGGTTCATGTGATGCGAAAAGTCTACGAGGACCAGTCCGGGCTGCAGGATCGGTTCCTCGGCACGGGCCGATTGACGCCCGCCGTCGTCGAGCATTTCGGCGTGCGTGGCATGGCTGCCCGCGCCAGCGGCCGAACCTTCGACGTTCGCGCGAACTTGCGCGCCGCTCCGTATGACGAGGTAGCGGTCAATGCGGTGACTGATGCGCGCGGCGACGTTGCGGCGCGCGTGGCCGTGCGCTTCGCCGAAATCGATGAATCCCTGCGCCTGATCCGCAAGCTGCTGGCCAATCTTCCTGATGACGGTCCCACGGTCGTCGCGATGACGCCTGCAACGGCGCACGCGCAAGGCATAGGCTGGGTGGAAGGCTGGCGAGGGGACATATTCGTCGCACTAGATCTCGCCCCGGGCGACGTCATCGGCCGATGCCATTGCCACGATCCGTCATGGCAGAACTGGCCGGCGCTCGAACATGCGATCATCGGCAACATCGTTCCCGATTTCCCGCTGATCAACAAGTCGTTCAACCTGAACTACGCGGGGCACGACCTCTGATGTGGCAACTGATCCGGCAATTCGCGCGCACCGATTTCCCCGACGAACCCGCGCCGGCGGCGGAAGACGCATGGCTTCACGAGGAGCGACGCATTCGCGAGGACATACTCGGTCTGCTCGGGCGGGCGCTGTGCATCCGGCAGATCGATGCGGGTTCATGCAATGGTTGCGAGCTGGAGATCCACGCGCTGAACAACCCGTACTACAACCTCGACGGGCTCGGCATCAAGTTCGTCGCGAGTCCGCGGCATGCGGACCTACTGCTCGTGACCGGGCCGGTGACGCTGAATATGCGCGCGGCCCTGCTCGCCGCGTACGACGCGACACCCGCGCCGAAACTCGTCGTTGCTGCCGGCGAATGCGCATGCACGGGCGGCATATTTGCCAATAGTTACGCGGTGTGCGGCCCCGTTTCGTCGATCTTGCCGGTCGACGTGACGATCCCCGGCTGTCCGCCGCCGCCGATCGATTTGCTGCGAGGCATCCGCACAGCCTGCCGGGCGCGTTGAACCGCAGGTCGTTTTCGCTTTTTTCCAAGCGCAAAACGTGCAATTTCGCACGTGTTTGCGCGACTCCAGCCGGGTTCCCCCGTGGTCATTGCGCATATTGGCCTGCCTTTATTGCGCAGATCGGCTTTGCGCTTGCAGCGAGTTTTTAATACCGTTGTAGCTGCGCCTGCAACGGCACTTAAATTGCTGCTCAATGGTTTTGTGTCAACGCGATGCGTTGGACATCGACGCGTCGTCAGCCTGCATTGACCTTTCAATGGAGTCAACAGATCGTCATGACCACGCCTACAGAATGTCAGCATTGCGGGGACACCCCCGCTTCAGAGTCGACTGCCGAGCAAACCACCACACCTTCCCAACCGTCCCGCCGCCGCTTCCTGCAATCGGCGGCGGCCGCCGCGACGATCGGCGCGGCGCCGCAACTGCGCGCGCAAGCGCAGGCACCCACCGGACCCGCGCCGCAAAGCAACCCCGTCGTGCCGCCGCGCTCCGTCACATTGACCGTCAACGGCCGCGCGTACGCGCTGCAACTCGAACCGCGCGTGACGCTGCTCGATGCATTGCGCGAATACGCCGGTCTGATGGGCACGAAGAAAGGCTGCGACCGTGGTCAATGCGGCGCCTGCACGGTGCTCGTCGACGGCCGCCGCATCAACTCGTGCCTGACGCTCGCGGTGATGCATGAAGGCGAGAACATCACGACCGTCGAAGGACTCGCGAGCAACGGCACGTTGAGTCCGCTGCAGGCCGCGTTCATCGAACACGATGCGTTCCAGTGCGGCTACTGTACGCCCGGGCAGTTGTGCTCGGCGACCGCCCTGCTCGGCGAATTCCGCAACGGCACGGCGAGCACCGTGACCGCCGACGTGCGCGCGCGTCCCGCCGCGCTCACCGACGACGAAATCCGCGAGCGCATGAGCGGCAACATCTGCCGCTGCGGCGCGTACGTGAACATCGTCGCCGCGGTGCGCGCCGCGCACGAGCACGCCTGACGGAGAGCGACATGGATGCGATCTCCTACGAACGCGCCGGCGACGTCGCCAGCGCGGTGCGCGCCGCGCAGCAGCCCGGCGCGGTGTTCATCGGCGGCGGCACGAATCTGCTCGATCTGATGAAGGGCGGCATCGCGCGGCCGGTGCGGCTCATCGATATCACGCACATCGGCGGCCTCGACTCGGTGACGACGCTGCCCGGCGGCGGTATCCGCATCGGCGCGCTGGTGCGCAATAGCGACGCGGCCAATCACGCGCTGGTGCGCGAGCAGTACCCGCTGCTGTCGCAAGCGCTGCTCGCGGGCGCGTCGCCGCAGTTGCGCAACATGGCGACGGTCGGCGGCAATCTGCTGCAACGCACCCGCTGCGGCTACTTCTACGACACCGCTTTTACGCATTGCAACAAGCGCATCCCCGGCAGCGGCTGCGCCGCGCTCGACGGCCATAACCGCGCGCACGCGATCCTCGGCGCGAGCCCGCAATGCATCGCGGTCAACCCTTCGGACATGAGCGTCGCGCTGGCCGCGCTCGATGCGCTGGTGCGCGTGAACGGCCCCAGCGGCGAACGCACGATCGCGTTCGCCGACTTCCATCGGCTGCCGGGCGACCGGCCCGACGTCGATACCACGTTGCAGCCCGGCGAGCTGATCACCGCGGTCGATCTGCCGCCGCCGTTGTTCAGCGCGCATTCGCACTATCTGAAGGTGCGTGACCGCGCGAGCTATGCATTCGCGCTCGTATCGGTCGCGGCCGCGTTGCAGATGGACGGCGAGCGCGTGCAGAGCGCGCGCATCGCGCTCGGCGGCGTTGCGCACAAACCGTGGCGCGCGAACGTGGCCGAACACATGCTGAGCGGCCAGCCGCTCAGCCAGGCCACGCTGAAGGACGCCGCCGCGGCCGCGTTGAGCGGCGCGCAGCCGCGTCACGACAACGCCTTCAAGGTCCAGCTCGCGCAGCGCGCGATCGTGCGCGCGGTGAACCAGGCCGCCGGCAATGCGGGAGGTGTCGCATGAACCTGATCGGACAACCGCTCGATCGCGTCGACGGACTGCTGAAGGTGACCGGCGACGCGCGTTACGCAGCCGAATTCCCCGGGGCGCGCCTCGCGCATGGGGTGCTCGTGACGAGCACGATCCCGGCCGGCACGATTTCGTCGATCGATGCGAGCCGCGCCGAAACCGTGCCCGGCGTGCTGCTCGTGATGACCTACCAGAACGCGCCGCGTCTACCGAACGGCGGCAAGCCCGCGCTCTCGCCGCCGGCCGGCCGGCACCTGTCGCTTCTGCAAGACAACCAGGTGCACTACAGCAACGAGCCGGTCGCGGTGGTCGTCGCCGATACGCTCGAACATGCGACCGATGCCGCGCGCCAGCTGCGCATCGTCTATCAGCCGGGCGCCGCGGCGCTCGACTTCGAGCAGGCGAAGCCGCACGCGCATGCGCCGGACAAGCCGCAAGGCCGGCAAACCGACACGCAGCGCGGCAGCTTCGAAGACGGCATGCAAAGCGGCGACGTGCATATCGAGGCCACCTACACGACGCCGATCGAGCATCACAACCCGATGGAGCCGCACGCGACGATGGCGCACTGGGACGGCCCGCAGTTGACGGTCTACGACTCGACCCAGGGCGTGAGCGGCGCCGCGCAGGTGCTCGCGAAGACGTTCGCGATCCCCGTGTCCGACGTGCGCGTGATTTCGCCGCTGATCGGCGGCGGCTTCGGCTGCAAGGGCTCGTCGTGGTCGCATGTGTCGCTGTGCGCGATGGCCGCGCGGCAAACCGGGCGGCCCGTGCGGCTCGTGCTCGAACGGCCGCAGATGTTCGGCCCGGTCGGCGCGCGGCCGCGCACCGAACAGCACTTCGTGATCGCCGCGCGGCATGACGGCACGCTGACCGCGATGCGCCACGACAGCATCTCGAACACGTCGATGATCGAAGACTGGACCGAGACCTGCTGCATGGTCACGCGCATGCTGTACGCGGTGCCCAACCAGGTGACGACGCACCGGCTCGTGCAGCTCAATGTCGGCACGCCGACCTTCATGCGCGCGCCGGGCGAGACCACCGGTTCGTTCGCGCTCGAATCGGCGATGGACGAACTCGCCGTTGCGCTGAAGATGGACCCGCTCGCGCTGCGCCTGAAAAACTACGCGGAAAGCGATCCGCAGGAGCACAAGCCGTGGTCGGGCAAGTCGCTGCGCGAGTGCTATCAGATCGGCGCCGAGAAGTTCGGCTGGTCGCGCCGCTCGCAAACGCCACGTTCGATGCGCAACGGCAACACGCTGATCGGCATGGGCATGGCGACCGCGACCTATCCGGCCAACCGCAGCGAGGCGTCGGCGCTCGCGCAGATTCTGCCGGACGGCACCGCGGTGGTCGCCTCGGGCACGCAGGACATCGGCACCGGCACCTACACGGTGATGACCCAGGTCGCCGCCGACGCGCTCGGCTTCACGCCCGAGCAGATCCACTTCGCGCTCGGGGATTCGTCGCTGCCGCGCGCGCCGGTGTCGGGCGGCTCGCAGTCGGCGGCCAGCGTGTCGCCCGCCGTGCGCGACGCGGCGAGCGAGGCGCGCAGCCAGCTGATCGCGCTGGCGCTCGCCGATACGGCTTCGCCCGTGCATGGCTTGCCGCTCGACGACGTCACCGTCGAAAGCGGCTGGGTCGTGAGCCGCTCGCAACCAAACAAGCGTGATCCGGCCGCGGCGATCATCGCGCGCGCGGGCGGCAAGCCGATCGAGGCGACCGCGACCGTGAAGCCCGGCGACGAGAAGCAGAAGTACTCGTTCCACTCGTTCGGCGCGGTGTTCGTCGAAGTCCACGTCGATGCGGAGTTGGGCACGATCCGCGTGCCGCGCGTGGTCGCGGTGTACGACGTCGGCCGCGTGCTGAATCAGAAGACCGCGCGCAGCCAGATGATGGGCGGCATCGTGTGGGGCATCGGCGCGGCGATGCAGGAAGAAAGCACGCTCGATGAGCGCTTCGGACGCTTCACCAACGCGAACCTCGCCGAGTATCACGTGCCGGTGAACGCCGATATCGGCACGATCGACATTGCGTTCATCGACCGGCCCGATCCGTACATCAACTCGCTCGGCGTGCGCGGTATCGGCGAGATCGGCATCACGGCCGTGGTGGCCGCGATCGCGAACGCGGTGTACAACGCGACCGGCGTGCGGGTGCGCGATCTGCCGATCACGCTGGACAAGGTGGTGCGGACCTGAACCGGCGGCAGCGCCGGAAAATGAGCAACAGCGAAAACGGGAGCGGCGGGCTTGCGTTGCCGCGCTTGCCTCCCGCCCCGTTGCATCGCACAATCTGCGCATTCCTCTCTACCGGTATCCGCCGATGGCCTATGCCTCGCTCGCCACTGGCGTGTTGCTCGCCGCCGGTTACGGCTCGCGCTTCGATCCGCGCGGGCTGCACAACAAACTGCTCGCACGTATGCCCGATGGCACGCTGGTCGCGCATGAAGCCGCGCATCGGCTGCTGCAGGTCGTCACGCGGGTGCTCGCCGTGGTGCGGCCGGGCTCCGACGCGCTCGCCCGCGTGCTGAACGATGCCGGCTGCGATGTTGTGTTCGCGGCTAGCGCCGAGCGCGGCATGGGCGCGAGCCTCGCCGCCGGCATCGAAGCGAGCGACGACGCCGAAGGGTGGATCGTCGCGCTCGCCGACATGCCGCGCATCGCAATTCCGACGATCGAAGCGGTAGCCCGCGCGCTCGACAACGGCGCGCCGCTCGTCGCACCGTTCTACGACGGCCAGCGCGGCCATCCGGTCGGCTTCGGCAGCGAGCACCGCGACGTGCTGCTCGCGCTGGACGGCGACACCGGCGCGAAAGCGCTGCTCAAGTCACGAACGCTGACACGCATCGACGTCGACGATCCCGGCATTCTGCGCGACGTCGATACGCCGGATGATTTGCGCACGCTTTAGCGGCTAACCTCCGCGTTGCCGGGACGCGACCTGTCGCGTATCTGACAGATTTTCGGCGTCTTCGAGTACATCATATGGACTCGTATCGTCAAACGAGGAGTATCGACGTGAGCTCATCCGCCATCAGTCTGAAGAACGACGTCTCCCCGGCCGAGTGGGAAGCACGCGTCGATCTCGCGGCCGCCTACCGTCTCACCGCGCTGTTCGGCTGGGACGATCTGGTGTTTACCCACATCTCGGCGCGCGTGCCAGGCCCCGAGCATCATTTCCTGATCAACCCCTACGGCATGATGTTCGATGAGATCACCGCGTCATCACTGGTCAAGATCGACCTCGACGGCCGCAAGGTCAGCGAATCGCCGTACGAGATCAATCCGGCCGGCTTCACGATCCATAGCGCCATACATGCGGCACGCGAAGATGCGCTTTGCGTGATGCACACGCACTCGATCAACGGCGTGGCCGTATCGGCTCAGGCGGAAGGCTTGTTGCCGCTGTCGCAGCAGTCGCTGGGTGTGCTCGCGTCGCTCGGCTATCACGACTATGAGGGCATCGCGCTCAACGAAGCGGAAAAACCGCGCCTCGTTCAGGACCTCGGGCACAACACGAATCTGATGTTGCGCAATCACGGCTTGCTGACGGTCGGCCGGACGCCGGCGGATGCGTTCGTCGCGATGTATTTCTTCGAAGTGGCCTGCATGATTCAGGTCCGCGCGCAGGCGGGCGGCGGCAAGCTTCTCCCTATCGCGCCGCCGATTCTCGACAACATCAAGGAGCAGATCAAGCTTGTGACGCGGGGCGCGACGCCAGGCGCGCTCGTCTGGCCGGGGCTGCTGCGACGGCTCGAGCGCCGTAACCCCGGCTTTGCGGACTAGAGGGTGTTGGTTGGCGATTCGTACCGCGCGGTTTCCTCGATCGCGGTTGCGACGCGGCAGCTGAAGGGCCTGGTGCTCTCGGGTGGTTTTGCCAGGAGCCCGATCATCTCGCCCTTGCTCAAGATGCTGGCGGCGCTTGCACCGTTCTTCCCCGGGCCCTTTTATCGACGGTTGACTCTTTCGTTCCAGGATTGCGACGGCTCGGCAAACGCGTGTCCTCCGGCGAGGCCGTTGGCGTATCATCGAACGAGGTTCCCGAACCGTTATCCGGGGCTGCAGATCGATCTGCGCGATGGAATCCGTAGTGACTCGGTGTAGCGCTGTGGGGGATCGTCAGGGTTGCCCCCCGGCCTGCGTAACCACCAATGCAAACGATCGACGTGACATCGCGAGGCAAACCCTCCCTGCTTCTGACCACGAAACTCGTGCCGCCGCGCTTGCCATCCGGCTTGATCGAGCGGCCGCGGCTCGTCGCTCTGACGGCCCAGGCCGAAAACAAACGGCTCATCGTGATCAAGGCGCCCGCGGGCTTCGGCAAGACGTCGCTCGCACTCGTGTGGCTCGAGCGGCTGCGCGCCACCGGCGCTCACGTGGCGTGGCTGTCGCTCGACCCCGAGGACGACGAGCCCGCCCGCTTCCTGCACTATCTCGCGCAGGCCTTGCGACACGCGTGCGGCAATGTCGGCGCGTCGGCGATCGGCCTGACGGCCGAGGCGTCCCTCGTGCCCGCGCAATCGATCGTCGCAACGCTGATCAACGAACTCGTCGAAGTCGATGACGAGGTCTATCTGTTTATCGACGACTATCACCTGATCGGCCTGCCCGTCATTCACGATGCCGTTGCATTCTTCATCGAGCACATGCCGTCGCGGGTGCACCTGGTGGTCTGCACGCGGAACGATTCCACGCTGCCGCTCGCGCGCTTGCGGGCCAGCAACGAACTGCTCGAAATCGACTCGGCGGCGCTACGCTTCAGCCTCGACGAGACGCAGCGCTTCATCGAACATGAATGTCCGGGCCTGGGTCCGTCCACCGTCAAGTCGTTGTTCGCGAGCACCGAGGGCTGGGCCGCGGCGCTGCGCATTTCGGCCTCGGTGCTGGCCCGCGAGCAACGTCCCCCCGGTGCGGAAGCTGATATGCCATCGGGCGCGTCGCGGCCGTTCGCCGCCTACCTCGAAGACATGCTCAAGCATCTGCCGGCGGACATGGTCGACTTCATGTTGCGCACGTCGATACTCGACCGGCTCAGTGCATCGCTGTGCGCGGCGGTGACGGGCGTCGAGGACAGCCAGCACATGCTGGAGGCGATCGTCGCGCGTCAGCTTCTGCTGCAACCGCTGGACATCGAGGGACGCGCGTTCCGCTATCACCATCTGATGCGCGACTACCTGTGCCAGCGGCTCGAAACCCGGTACGGTAAAGAAGTCGCCGACGTGCATCGCCGCGCTTGTCGGTGGTACGCGCAACAGCAGCAATGGACGGACGCGGTGCGCCACGCGATCGCGGCAGGGGCAACCGACGACGCGATCGCGCTGATGGGTCGTTGCGCGATGTCGCTCGTCACGAAAGGCGATCTGCTGACGCTGCTCGGCTGGCAGCGCCAGTTCCCCGCGCACCTGATGCGCGGGCAGTTGCAGGTCAGGCTCGCGATCACGTGGGGCATGGCGCTGGCACTGCGCTTCGACGACGCGCTGACGATGCTCGATGCGCTCGAACGCGAAACCGCAATCGACAAAGACCCCAAGACCACGCGTATGCGCTGGGAGTGCGAAGCGATCCGAGCGGTGCTCGCGGCATTGCAGGACGATCCGCCACGCGCGCTGTCGCTCGCGCAGGCCTGCCTCGATCATCCAGCGGCCGACGCGTGGACCGCCAACGTCCTGTCCAACGTGATCCGTTTCGCGCACTGGAAGGCGGGCCGCCTCGAAGCGCTGTATGCGACCCCGTGGATTCCCGATTCGATCGAGGACGACCAGCGCAACGTGTTCTCCTCCACATACCGGCTGTGCCTGCTCGGCCACGCGGAAATGCAGCAGATGCACTTCGTGCTGGCCGAGCGGTATTTCACCAGGTCGATGCATCTGGCCGAGCGTTACTCCGGCCCGCAGTCGATCTCCGCCGCGCTGTGCGCGCCGATGCTCGCGCAGATCCGCTACGAGCAGGGCCGCCTCGACGAAGCCGAAGCGCTGCTGCTCGATCTGATGCCGATCGTCGATGCGGCCGTGCTGCTCGATAGCGTGCTGATCGCGTATCGAGTGCTGATCCGGATCGCGATGGCGCGCGCGAACACCGCGCACGCCTATGCGCTGCTCGAGCACGCGCAAGACCTTGGCCATCGGCGAGGCTGGCGGCGTCTGGTCGCCGCGGGGTTCGTCGAACGCACTCGGCTGCATCTCGCCGAAGGAAGAATGACCGAAGCCGCCGCATGTGTTCATCAACTCGACGGACTCGCGGCACGCGACCCGCAATCGTCGACACCGGTGTCGGCGGAAATCGACAACTATCGCGCACTCGCCGCGGGCTGCCTGGCGATGGCGCGGGGCCGCACGAGCGAGGCCGTCGACCATCTGAACGCGGCACGGCGCAGCGCGGAGAGCCGTCACGGCGACTACCTGGCATTGCGCTTGCGCACCACGCTCGCGCTCGCGTGGATGAGCGCGGGCCGGCTGAGCGAGGCGATCGAGGCGTTCGGCGAGGTCGTCGAAGTCGCCGCGCCGGCCGGCATTTATCAGTCGATTCTCGACCAGGGCGCCGGCATCGGTTCGCTGCTGCAGGCGATGCGCGACGATAGCCGCAGCGTCGCGGGGAACCCCGTGCGAACGAAGGACGCGGCGCATTACATTGACCGTCTTTGGGACGGCTGGCGTGCTCTTTATCAGCCCCGCAGCCAAGCGCAGCGCGACGCCGAACGCGAAGCGCTGAGCGCGCGCGAAAGCGAAATCGTCGGGCTGATCGCGCAGGGGCAGTCGAATAAGGAAATCGCGCGCAGTCTCGGCATTGCGCCCGAGACCGTCAAATCGCACGTGAAAAGTATTTTCGTGAAGCTCGCGGTCGACAAGCGCGCGCATGCGGTGTCGCGCGCGCAAGCGCTGGGACTGCTGCGCAACGGCCAATGAGGCGCTATCGCGCCAGCCATTGCGCCAAGGCTTTTGAAGCGTTGCGATCCATCAGGCGAACTGCGCGCGCAACCACTTCTTGTTCAGCTTGCCGACGCTGGTCTTTTCGAGCGCGTCGACGAACCTGACGATCTGCGGCACCGCATACTTCGAGATTCGTCCCGACTCACTGAACGTCAGCACGTGACGCTTGATGTCGTCCTCGCTGACCGCGGCGCCTTCGCTGAGCACCACCAGCGCGACCGGCCGCTCGCCCCATTTCTCGTCGCTGATGCCGATGACCGCCACTTCCGATACGCCCGGGTACAGCGAAATCAGGCTCTCGATTTCCAGCGATGAAATCCATTCGCCGCCCGACTTGATCACGTCCTTCAGTCGGTCGGTGATCTGGATGCTGCCGATCGGGCTGATCGTCGCGATGTCCTGCGTGTGCAGGTAGCCGCCGCTCCATAGCTGCACCGACGCTTCGGGGTTGTTCAGATAGCCTTGCGTGAGCCACGGCGCGCGCACGACGATTTCTCCGTACGCGCTGCCGTCGTGAGCCGCCTCCTCCATGCCTTGATCGACGATGCGCAGATCGACGAGCGGAACCGGCCGCCCGGTCGTGCAGCGCAGGCGCAACTGCTGTTCCGCGTCGAGCGCCTCGGCACCCGGCGGCAGTTGCGCGAGACTCAGCAACGGACACGTTTCGGACATGCCGTAGCCGGCAAAGATGTCGATGCCGCGCTCGAGCGCGGCACGCGCGAGTCCGTGCGTGAGCGCACCGCCGCCGATCACGATCTTCCACTTGCTTAAGTCGACGGAGCGCGCCTGTTCACAGCCGAGCATCATGTGCAGGATCGTGCTCACGCAGTGCGAGAACGTCACGCCTTCGTCGCGCACCAGCTTCACGAGCCGGTCCGGCAAGTAGCGGCCCGGGTAGACCTGCTTCACGCCGAGCACGGTGGCGATGTAGGGCATGCCCCAGGCGTGCACGTGAAACATCGGCGTGAGCGGCATGTAGACATCGCCGCGGTGAAAGCGCTGCCCGGATTCGGGGCTCGCCAACGCCGCCATGCCGGTGATCGTGTGCAGCACCAGCTGCCGATGCGAAAAGTAGACGCCCTTGGGCAAGCCGGTCGTGCCAGTCGTGTAAAAGGTCGTCGCACGCGTGTTCTCGTCGAAGTCGGGGAACTCATAGTGATCCGAACTTTCTTCGAGCATCGCTTCGTATTCCGCCGAGAACGGAATCGTATGCGTAGCGACTTCGCTGCCTTCCTCGTCGATCCAGACGAAGGTTCGCACCGTTTCGAGCTGTCCCTTGATCGCTTCGACGAGCGGCAGAAAATCGCTGTGGACGAACAGGATCTCCGCGCCGGCATGGTTGATCGTGTAAGCGATCTCCTCCGGCGACAGGCGCACGTTGACCGTCTGCAGCACCGCGCCCATCATCGGCACCGCGAAATAGCATTCGAGGTAACGATGACTGTCCCAGTCCATCACCGCGACCGTGCTGCCGTGCCGCGCGCCGAGCCGCGACAGTCCATTGGCGAGCCGCGCGATGCGCTCGCGCAGTGTCGTATAGGTCATGCGAAGCTGTCCGCGATACACGATCTGCTGGTCCGGCGCCTGAACGAACGGCGTGTGCAGCAACTGCTTGATCAGCAATGGATAGGCGTAGGCCGAGGGCGCGTCGGCCGTGGCGTTGTCGCGCATCTGAGTCTCCTTGAGTCCTGAACTGGATGGATGGCCTTCCCGAATGGGCCAATGATCGGCGTGGCTGCGCGGGGGAACAATCCCCTGAACGGGGGAGGCGGGAGGACAGTGTTCGGCGAATTCGCGAACTACACAAAACACGTGCGCTCCAAGGGCCACGACAGCGACGCACGACGAGCCGAAAAGCCGCGACCGTCGCTGGATGGACCGATTGAGACCTTCGTCCGCGAACTTTCAGGCACGCGATTTGCGCGCTGCAAGTTTCGCGCGCAAGCCGCGCCGATTACGCCTAAGCTGAGGTGACGCCACGTTTTTTTACGTGCGGCGCCATGACGACCGATGGCCTCGACGCCTCATCCGCCCCGCCTCGAACCCCCAGACGCAAGCCCATGAGCGAAACCACTCCACGCCTTTTCATCGTCTCGCCCCATTTCGACGACGCCGTGTTCAGTTGCGGCGCATTGCTCGCAGCCCATCCCGACGCCGCCGTCTGCACCGTGTTCGCCGCGCCGCCCGAACACGACATGCATACCGAGTGGGACCAAAAAGCGGGCTTCGCGAACGCCCATGAAGCGGTCCGCGAACGCACGGTCGAAGACAACCGCGCGCTCGAAGTGCTCGACGCGATTCCGCTGCGCATGCCGTTTCGCGACAGCCAGTACGCCGACTCGCCGTCGATCAGCCAGATGGCGGCGGCGCTGGAGGAAACGATTTACCGCACGACCGCCAACACGCTGCTGATGCCGCTCGGCCTGCATCACGAGGATCATGCGCGGGTATTCGAAGCGTGCTGCGAAATCCTGCCGCGCCTCACGCATCTGGACTGGTTCGGTTACGAGGAAGCGATTCACCGGCTCACACCGGGCGCGGTGCAGGCGCGGCTCGCCGATCTCGCGCAGCGCGGCATCGTCGCGACGCCGGCGACGCCGAGCGCGGGCCACACGATCGACGTGCAGCGCCGCGCGCATCTGAAACGCGAAGCGGTCAACGCGTACGCGAGCCAGTTGCGGGCGTTCGGCCCCGGCAATTACGAAGACGTGTTCGCGACCGAGCGCTACTGGCAGCTCAGCGTTGGCCGCAAGCGCCCGAGAAAATAGCAAAAGGAACGAGCAGGAAGCGCGGCGAGCGCCTACGCTTGAAGACAGATAACCGACGCGGCGGCGGGCATCGGCGGTAGCAACCGCCCACGCCGGACCCGCGCATTTCAACCGCAAGGGTGACGCAATGAGCTACGACATGCATACCAGCCCGATTCCCGACCCGAACGCCGATCCGAACCGCGACCCGGAAGCCGACCCGCTGGTGCCGCCGTCGCCGGGGCATCATGTCGAGGAGCCGCAGCGGCCCGACGGGCCGCCGGACAAAGACCCGGTATAAGCGAGCCGCGCTCGACGCAGCGTCAGCGTGCCAAGTCGCTGAAGCCCTGCAGCAGGCGGTCGATATCGGCCGCGTGGATGTTGCCCATCGTCGAGATGCGGAACAGCTCCGCCGACAGCCCGCCCTGCCCCGCATAGATCACGAAGCCGCGCGCCTTCAGCGCGTCGTGCAGTTGCGGATACGCGATACCGTTGGGCAAGCGGTACGCGCGCAACACCACCGACGACTCCCCGGCCGGCAACACACTGCCGATGCCGCGCGCGGCCAGCCCCGCGCGCACCTGCTCGGCAAGCGCCGCATAGCGCGCATGACGCGCGCGCCAGCCGCCTTCGTCGGCGAGCTCGCGCAGCGCCTCGACCAGCGCGTAATACGCGTGCACCGAAGGCGTAAACGGCGTGTTGCGCTGATCCTGCAAACGCGCGAGCCGCGCAAGATCGAGGTAGTACGTGCGGCTCGCCGCGCGTGCGAGCGCCGCACGACGCACCAGCACGAACGACGCGCCCGGCACGCCATGCAGGCACTTGTTGGCGGTCGCCGCGAGCGCGTCGAGGCTCGCGTCCGCGAAATCGATCGCTTCGGCGCCGAAGCTGCTGACACCGTCCACCAGCAAACGCAGGCCGCGCTCGCGGCACAACGCGCCGAGCGCCGCGATGTCGTTCAGACGGCCCGTGGTCGTTTCATGATGAATCACCGCGACGTGCGTGAACGACTTGTCGGCGTCGAGACGTTCGGCGATCTTCGCGAGATCGGGCGCGGCCATCCAGTCGTGCTTCAGCGCTTCGTGCGCGATGCCGTATTGCGCGGCGATCTGCGCGATGCGCTCGCCATACACGCCGTTCTCGACGACCAGCAGCTTGCCGTTCTGCGGCACCAGCGCGGCCGTCATGCTTTCGACGGCGGCCGTGCCGGAACCGGTCATCAGCACTGCCTGCCATTCGTTCGGGTCGAGCCCGTACACGTCGACGAGACGCGTGCGCGCCTCCTCCTGCAGATCGAAAAATTCGCTCTCGCGATGGCACAGATCCGTCTGCAACAGGCTGTTGCGGACACGTTCGGTGAGCGTCACCGGGCCGGGATTGAGCAGCAGCATCGGCGCTCCTATTTGGTACGGGTTCAGATCGCGCCGATGTGGCGCATCAGGCGCGTCTTCACATCGGGCGGCGTAATGGTCGGGCGCGGCAGGCCGTCGGGCGTGCCGCGGCGGATCGTCAGGCGCGCGAAGCGAGGGCCGCCGAGCGGCGGCGCCGCGAACAGCTCGTCGATGACGGCCGGATCGTCGCTCTCGACCGCCGACGCGTAACCGCATGCGGCCGCGACACCAGCGAACGACACCTGCGACGACACCGTCGCCTGGCCGCCGGTCGAATCGTGCGCGCCGTTATCGAGCAGCACGTGCGTGAGGTTCGACGGTCCGTACGCGCCGAGGGTCGCGAAGACGCCCATGCGCATCAGCGCGGCGCCGTCGCCGTCGAGCGCGACCACGCGCAGGTCGGGGCGCGCGAGCGCGAGGCCGAGCGCGAACGGGGTCACGCAGCCCATCGAGCCGACCATGTACAACTGGTTCGCGCGATCGTCGATCGCGTAGAGTTCGCGGCCGCAAAAACCGGTCGACGCGAGCACCACCGTCGAGTCGAGCGGCGTATGCGCGATGACCTTTTGCAGCGCGTCGTGGCGCGTTGCGAGTTCGTTCGCGGCGACACCGCGGAACTGAGCGCGCGGCTCGACCGGCGTGCGCCGCGCGGGCGCGCCGCCGTCTTTCAGTTCATACGTCGCGACGCTGCCCTTCTGCATCACGAGCGCGTACGGACGGCCGGTGGCGTCCATGTGCGCGATCGCGCGATCGAGCGCCGGGCCGATCGCGTCCGCCTCGGTCGGGAACGTCTCCCACGGAATTTCCATCGTGTCGAGCATCGCCGGCGTGATCGGGCCCATCAGCGCGTGCTGCGGCTCGTCGGCAACGCCGGGCTGGCCGCGCCACGTGACGATCAGCAGTTGCGGCAGACGGAAAGTCCACGTCAGCGACGTCAGCGGGCTGACCGCGTTGCCGAGCCCGGAGTTCTGCATCATCGTGATGCCGCGCCGGCCGCTCTTCGCGCCGAGCGTGACGCCGGCGATCAGCGCGACCGCGTCGCCCTCGTTGGCCGCCGACACGTAGTGCAGCGATTCGTCCTGCAGCACGTAGTTGATGAACGGCGTCAGATACGAGCACGGCACGCCCGCATACCAGTCGAAACCGCGCTCGCGCGCCGCCTCGACGAACTGTGCTGCTTCGATCATTGCGCGCCTCCGTGTGCATCGTTCGCCGTTGCGCCGCCGACGGCCGTCGCGAACGGCACCTGCGCGTGCGCAAAGTCGCCCGCGCGGCGGAAATCGTCGAGATCGTTGACGCCGCGCCAGTGGCCGTGCACGTATTGCACCTCGATCGACTCGCCCGCTTCGATCAGCGCGTTCAGCAGCGCGGGCATGTCGAGCGACGCGAAATCGCCGCGCGTCTGCAACTCGCGCATCACCGCTTGCAGGCGTTCAAGGCCCGCGCCGCGCACATTCAGCAGACCCACCCAGCGGCCGTGCGGCACCTGCGCGGCACTCGCCGACGACGACTGCTCCCGCCCGCTCGCGACATGCCGCAGCACGATCCTGTTGCCGAACAGACCACGATCGTCGGCGGCCGAGCACCACGCGAAATCGCGCACGCTCGCGTTCTCCGTATCGGTCAGCGACGAATCGACGACCACGCTGAAGGCGGCCTCGCTTTCGACGAGATCGCGCAGGATGTAGCTGCGAAACAGCAGGTCGCCGTACGAAATGACGGTATCGCCGGTCAGTTTATCGAGTGCGCATGCGAGCGACGCGAGCTCGCCGGTCTGCGCGTGCTGCTCGTTGACGACGAGGCGGATGCCCGCGGTATCGATCGCGTCGGCGCGATAGCCGCCGACCACGGTGATGTCGTTGACGCCCTGCTTCTTGAACGCATCGACGAGCCAGCGCAGCAGCGGTTTGCCGGCGATCGGCAGCATCACCTTCGGACGCTCCCCGGTCACCGCTTCGAGGCCCTTGCCGCGGCTCGCGGCGAGCACGACGGCCGAGCCGGCCGCGCGGCCGCCCGACAGATAGCGGTCTTCGGCCTCCGAATATTCGTCGGCGTCCTGCAGACGGAAGATTTCGTTGACCGCGGCGATGCTGTCCTCGACGTTGACGAGCGTCTCGCTCGCATGGATTTCCTTCGCGACGGCCTGCATCGCCGACGTCGCCGCGCGGATCAGATGGTTCGCCCAGATCACGGTGCTGATGCCCGCTTCGCGGAACACTTCAGTGGGCGTGCTGTAGTACTTGGTCGGCACGATCACGAGCGGCGCGCGGCCGGCCCATTCGCGCGCGAATTCGAGGATCTCGTCGGGGCGCGACAGCTTGCTGTGAATCAGGATCGCATCGGCGCCGGCCCGTCGATACGCTTCCGCGCGGCGCAGCGCTTCGTCCATGCCCCAGCCCGCGATCAGCGCCTCGACGCGCGCGACGATCGAGAAATGCTCGTCGTTCTGCGAGTCCTTGCCGGCCTTGATCTTGCCGCAGAATTCGTCGATATCGGCAAGCGGCTGAGCCTCTCCATTGATGAAGCTGTTGGTCTTCGGAAACTACTTGTCCTCGATGCATACGCCGGCGATGCCGCGCTGTTCGAGCTTGCGCACGAGGCGGCGCACGTTGTTGAAGTTACCGTAGCCGGTGTCGCCGTCGAGCAGGATCGGCAGATCGCTCGCGTCGGCCATGAATTCGAGCGTATCGACCACCTGGGTCCAGCTCGCCTCGTTGTTGTCGCGCACGCCGAACTGCGCGGAGATCGCGAGACCCGAGCCCCAGATCGCCTTGAACCCGGCTTCGCGAACGATGCGCGCGGACAGGCCGTTGTGCGCCTCCATCATGAATTCGAGTTCACTGCTGACGAGCATCTGGCGCAGGCGCGCGCTGCGGGACTGGGAAACGAAAGCGGGTTCGCGTGCATTCATTCTTCGGGACTCCTGGTGGCGGGCTGATTGACGTTCTTCTATGCCCGGCTGGCAATCGGAAAAGGGCGACTATAGCGGAATTTTTTATCGCGAGTCTTTTGAATGTCTGAGCGGTTTTTCGTGGTTGCGCTTAAGTGGAAAAATGTGTCGTTTTTTGCATGCGCCGTCATTTAATGGGATTCCTGCATTTGATTGGCGTTTTGTGGAATGTTGACGCGAACCCTGCTGGATTTGGCTCCACAGCTTATCCGGCACCTCGTGGCGGCCGTTTTTACGTCGATTTTCGTGCGCATTTTTCAATCGCTGTGCCTTATCGAAAAATCGCCGGTTAATTCAAATTCCCGAATATTGCGCAAATGTCTTTTTCGAATTAGGCGCGCGCATGCGCCGCTAAAAAACCAATAAATCCGCTGATTAATCAGATGAATAGCGATGTAAGACAGCGGGTTTCCCCTGCCTCGACCAACAAGATTTCCCGCCGTTAACACAGCGAGCGGCATCCGACCGCAAACCACTGGACCTACTGGCAAAACCGTACATTCCCCTCGCTATGACTCTGAACCGAAAACTGACGTCGATGATCGCCGTGCTGTGGGTTGGCCTGATCCTGATCGGCGCGTTCGGCGCGTGGCAGAACCGCGCGTCGATGATCTCGGACCGACGCGAGCAATTGCGCTCGCTGATCGAAGAGGCGAACCACGTCACCGCCCATTACTACACGCTCGCGCAGCAGCATGCGCTGTCCGAGGACGACGCGAAAAAACAGGCGCTGGCGACGCTCGGCGCGATGCGCTACGGCAAGGACGGCTACCTGTCGATCAACGACTCGCAGCCGGTCATGCTGATGCATCCGTTCAAGCCCGAACTGATCGGCAAGAACCTCGCGCAGTTCACCGATCCGGCCGGCAATCATCTGTTCGTCGATATCGTCAACGCGGGCAATCACGACGGCGGCGGCTTCGTCGACTATCTGTGGGCCAAACCGGGCAGCGAGCAGCCGGTCGCGAAGACCAGCTACTCGATGCACTTCGCGCCATGGGACTGGTACCTCGTGACCGGCATGTATATGGACGACGTGCAAAGCGCGTTCTACCGCAATCTGCTGCGCTGGCTCGCGATCACGGTCGCACTCGGCGCGCTCTCCACGGCTGTGATGCTGGTCGTGCTGCGCAGCATCCGCCGCTCGCTCGGCGGCGAACTCGAAGTGGCGGTCAAGCATGCGCGGCTGATGGCGCAAGGCAACCTCGCGACGCCGGTGCCGATCGCTCCGCACGACAACGGCAGCCTGCTGCATGCGCTGCGCACGATGCAGGCGGGACTCGTCGACACGGTCTCGCGCGTGCGCCAGGGCACCGAGAACATCAACGTCGGCGCGAACGAAATCGCCGCGGGCAACACCGACCTGTCGCAGCGCACCGAGGAGCAGGCGGCCGCGCTCGTGCAAACCGCGTCGAGCATGGATCAGATGACGGTCAACGTGAAGCAGAACGCGGACAGCGCAAGCCAGGCCGCGCTACTCGCGAGCGACGCCGCGAACGTCGCGACGCGCGGCAGCCGCGTCGTCGACGACGTGGTGCGCACGATGGGCGAGATTACCGCGAGCTCGCGGCAGATCGGCGACATCATCGGCGTGATCGACGGCATTGCGTTCCAGACCAATATCCTCGCGCTGAACGCGGCCGTGGAAGCGGCCCGCGCCGGCGAACAGGGCCGCGGCTTCGCGGTGGTCGCGGCCGAAGTGCGCAGCCTCGCGCAGCGCTCGGCGACGGCCGCCAAGGAGATCAAGGCACTGATCGAAACTTCGACCGATACCGTCGAGACCGGCGCGTCGCTGGTCGCGAACGCGGGCGCGACGATGGGCGAGATCGTGCAGTCGGTGCGGCGCGTCAACGAAATTCTGGAAGAAATCAGCCACGCGTCGCGCGAGCAGAGCGCGGGCATCGAGCAGGTCAATCGCGCGGTCGGCGAGATGGACCAGGTCACGCAGCAGAACGCGGCACTGGTCGAAGAGGCCGCGGCCGCCGCGCATTCGCTGAAGGACCAGGTCGGCGTGTTGCGCGACGCGATTGCGAGTTTCGCGTTGCCGGCTTGACGCTCCCGCGCCGCGCCCGCGACGGGCGCGCATAAAAAGAAGGCGCTCCACAGGCGGGGAGCGCCTCATCAACACGCCGCGTCGGAGTCGACGCATCGATCGAACGAATCAGCCGCGCGGATTTTGCAAGTCCGCGCGGCTGTTCGTTTTTGAGCTTCGGCTCGGCTCGCGGTTGCTCGAAGGCAAACGCCGCTTCTTTCACATGCCTCGCATTTAAATTACGTTTGGTTTACACTCGGCCCAGCGACAGTCCTTGCCGCCAGGCCTCGTGGTTTTGGCGGCCCTGTTCAATCGAAGCTACGTAACGCCCGCTGCCCGCCGCCATGATCCGCCAGAAAAAACCTCCGTCACCCGATCCCTATGCGTTAGCCGCGAAGAACCCGCTGCTCGATGCGCGGCTGCCCGCGTGGCGCTCGAAGTTCATCGTGCTGCTGGTATTCGCCGCGTTCGCGACGCTCGCAGCCCGTGCGTTCTGGGTGCAGGTCGTAAATCAGGACTTCTACGTCGACCAGGGGCAGAAGCGCTATCAGCGCCTGCTCGAACTCGACGCGACGCGCGGCCGGATCGTCGATCGCAATGGTTCGATGCTCGCGGTCAGTCTCGCGACGTACGAAATCTGGGCCACGCCGAAGCTCGTCGACGAAAGCGCGTTCGCGCCGCTCACGAAGCTGCTCGATCTGCCACCCGCGGAACTGCGCCGGCGTCTGAACGGCGAGCGCAGCTTCGTGCTGCTCAAGCGCCAGGTCGATGCCGACACCGCCGAGCACCTGTCGCGCCTCGGGCTCGCCGGCATCACGCAGGTCGCCGACACCAAACGCTTTTATCCCGAGGGAGAGTCGGCCGCGCACGTGGTCGGGTTTACCGACATCGAGGACCACGGCCAGGAAGGCGTCGAGCTCTCCGCCGACGCGCAACTGCAAGGCGTGCCGGGCGAGCGTGAAGTGATCCGCGACCGGCTCGGCCGCGTGATCTCGGAGACGCGGCCGCTCGTGCCCGCGCGCAACGGCGGGACGATCCAGCTGACGATCGACCGGCGTATCCAGCAACTCGCGTACACGCAACTCAAAGCCGCGATCGCGGAGCATCGCGCCGAAGCGGGCAGCGTGGTCGTGCTCGATGCGCGCAACGGCGAAATCCTCGCGCTCGCCAACTACCCGAGCTTCGATCCGAACGACCGCACGCACCTGTCCGGCCGGCAACTGCGCAACCGCGCGGTGATCGACACGTTCGAGCCGGGCTCGACGATCAAGCCGCTCGTCGTCGCGCTATCGATCGACGAAGGCAAGGTGCGGCCGCAAAGCATCATCGATACCGCGCCAGGCTGGTATCGGATCGGTCCGGCCGTGATTCACGACACGTCGAATCACGGCGCGATGACGGTCGCCGAGGCGGTGCAGAAGTCGAGCAATATCGCGCTCGCGAAGCTCGCGCTGAACCTGCCGGCCGAAACGATCTGGACCAAGTACCAGCAATACGGTCTCGGCATGAAGCTCGAGCTGCCCTTCCCCGGCGTGGCCGCCGGCAAGCTGCGGCCGTACAGCCGCTGGCGCCCGATCGAGCAGGCCACGATGGCGTATGGCTACGGGCTGTCGGTGTCGCTGCTGCAAATCGCACAGGTCTACACCGCCTATGCCGGCGACGGCTCCCTGCGGCGCGTGAGCCTGCTGCGCGAGCCCCTCGATGCGAACGACCCGACGTCGTTCGCCGCTCGCAGCGAACCGGTCACGACGCCCGCCACCGCGCGCGCGATCCGCAACATGCTCGAAATGGCCACGGGCGCAGGCGGCACCGGGCGCGCCGCGAGCGTGGCGGGTTATCGCGTCGGCGGCAAGACCGGCACCGCGCGCAAGCAGATCGGCGCGGGCTACGCGCCGAATCGCTACCGCGCGCTGTTCGTCGGGATGGCGCCGATGAGCGATCCGCACCTGATCGTCGCCGTGATGATCGACGACCCGGCCGGCAAGGCGTTCTATGGCGGCACGGTCGCCGGACCGGTGTTCAGCGGCGTGATGGGCGGCGCATTGCAGCTGCTCGGGGTGCCGCCGGATGCGGCCGGGGTGTAATGCGCAGTTGGTGTTGGGGTTGGCGTCGCTCGATCAGCCCTGCTCATCGAGCGCATCGGCGTGCGCCTCGATGCGATTGCGGCCGTTACGCTTGGCCTGATACATCGCGCGATCGGCCTCGTCCATCATCGCCTGACCGAGCGACATCGCGTCGGCCGGGCTGCCCGCGACCACGCGCGCAGCCACGCCGATCGACACCGACAACTCGATGCGCTCGTCGTGCGCGTCGCGCACATCGAGATTCTCGACCGCCAGCCGCACGCGCTCGGCGACGGTCAGCGCGTCGCTGAGATCGCCTTGCACCAGCGCGGCGAACTCCTCGCCGCCATAGCGCGCGACGGTGTCGCCAAGCCGCACCTGCTGTCGCACGCAGGCCGCCACCGCCGCGAGCGCGCGGTCGCCGATCTGATGGCCATGGCTATCGTTGATGCGTTTGAAACCGTCGATATCGATGAACAGGCACGCGACCGGCGCGCGATAACGGACCGCGCGCATCAACTCCTCGCGCAGCCGCTCGTCGAAATAGCGGCGATTCGCGAGGCCGGTCAGCGCATCGGTCATGCCGAGCTGCTTGAGCCGCTCGCGATGCGCGACGTTGTCGAGACTCGCGGTGACGATGCTTGCGAAGCGCTCCAGGATGTCGGTGGCCATGCCGGCGACGAAGCGCGCGGGGTCGTC
Source organism: Paraburkholderia sp. BR14320 (assembly GCF_040948665.1). Taxonomy (NCBI): domain Bacteria; kingdom Pseudomonadati; phylum Pseudomonadota; class Betaproteobacteria; order Burkholderiales; family Burkholderiaceae; genus Paraburkholderia; species Paraburkholderia sp. BR14320. Next base: position 66,356 of record NZ_JBFPKG010000019.1, on the reverse strand, counting down.
GCTGCCGAGGCATAGATAGCCGCTGACGCTCTTGCCCGCGGCGAGCGGCAGCAGGATCGCGCTGGCCGGCACCTGGGCCGGCACGGCGCCGAACAACGCGCGGCGCGCGTCGTCGTCGATCTCGCCAGGGCGGCCGAGCCACGGCCGATCGTCCTCGCACAGAGACCGCGCGATGAGACCGCCCTCGCGCGACGTCTTCAGCTGCGCATGATCGAGCGCTTGCAGGTTGCCCGGCTCGAGCAGTTCGAGCAGCATCGGCGCGCGGTCGTCGAGCCACAGCACCACGTTCGCGAGAGCGAACTCCCGCGGCAGATGGCTGAACAACGTATCGAGAAACGACGCGAAATCCTGCGCGCCGATCAAACGCAACTCGACGTTCTGGAAGCGCCGCAACGTGCGCTCGTTGTGCTGCACGGTGTCGACGAGCGAGCGAAGACGCTCGGAAAGCGGCGATTGGGCGGGTTTCGTCACGGTATCAGCAAGGCGGCCCTGAAGGCGAACGGGGTCGACGCCCCAACTCTACTGATAACGGCCGATCCGCCGGGGTCTTGAGGGCAGGCTCGCGACGCTTCGGCCAGCATGGGAGCGTGCGCGTCCACTGTTGTCAACTCTCGCTTGCATTCGCTTGCACTCGCTTACACGCTGCGAGGTCCGTTTGCGTAATGATTGCGGTTCTTAAGTTTCGCTTAATAGTTCGCTGCAAGTATGTACTTCATCCCCTGTTGAGCCGCCAGAACATCGGCGGCGTTTTTTCTTGAAGGGTGCCGAAAACGCGGCCGAGCATGGTCCCGCGCACAAGAAGAAGGAGGTAAATCATGGTTGAAGAGATGGTAGTCGAACACCTGCGTGCGATGCCCGACCATCAGTGGACTCGCCAGATTCATTCCTGCAAGGTCTCCGATCCGCTGCAACAGCCTTGGGGCCGCTCATACCGGCTCGTCGAATGGACGATGAAGCACGAGCCTGAATCGAGCCGTCGCGTCGTTCCCGCCGAAAGTACTCCACTCGAAATCGCCCAGGCCGTGGTCTCACATGTACCGGGCCGGCGCTTCTGTCAGCAGGCTGATTGAGCGCTCCGTTCGACGTTCATTGGCGCGCCGCGATCGCGTCGCAGTAGTCCAACGCGTCCTCCAGCCTGTCATTCCCCCAGAACATCTCGCCGCCGACAAAAAACGTCGGCGCACCGAAGATGCCCTTGCCGATGGCCCGTTCGGTCTGCTCGCGCAAGCGGAGCTTGTTCGCGTCGCTTTGCGCGGCGTCGATCACGCTCTGCACGGGTAAGCCAAGCGAGTCGAGCGCTTCGCTGACGACGTCGATCGAGCCGATGTCGCGGTCGTCGGCGAAATTCAACCGCATGATCTGGCGGCACCAGGCACCGATCCACGGCTCGTTCGCACCCAGTAGCGCGATGCGCATCGCGAGAAGCGCCGCGCGCGGAAACGTGCTGGGACGCGTGAGCGCAAGGCCGTATTTGCGGCATTGACGCTCCATGTCTTTCCACACGTATGCGCCTTTTTCTTTCTGCAATACGAAGGGCGAGTTCTCGAACCCGAGCTGGCGAAATACCGGGCCGAGCAGAAACGGCCGCCAGACGATCGTCACGTTGCGCGCGGCCGCCAACGCTTCGATCCGCATCATGCTCAGATAGCTGTAGTTGCTGCCGAAGTCGAACCAGAACTCGATCGCGCGCGCCGACGAGGTTGGATCTTCATTCATCGCTGTCTCCTGAATCGTGCGTGCCACTCGCGCATCCGCACTCAGCGTGTTTGCACCGCCACGCGCAGGCCGAGCGAAATGAACAGCACGCCGATGAGCTTATTCTGCCAACGCGTCAACCACGTCAAACGCTTCACGAGTTTGCCCAGCGGCCGGATCGTCAGAACGATCAGCGTCGTATAAAGCGCGCTCATGGCAACGAAAATCAGCCCGAGGGTCGCGAACTGCAGGAAGGTAGAGCCATGTTCGGGGCGAACGAATTGCGGCAGAAACGCGAGGAAAAACAGCGCGGTTTTCGGGTTCAGCACTTCCGCGGGAATCGCCTGCAAGAACGCCTTCGAACCCGACACCGGCGCGACGACCGGCAGATGCGCACTCGCCTGCTTTTCGCGCAACGCGCGAATGCCCAGATAGACGAGGTATGCGGCACCCACGAATTTCACCGCATTGAACGCGAGCGCGGATGTCATCAGCAGCGCGGAGAGGCCGATCGCGGCGCCCAGCGTATGCACGAAATCGCCGGCTGCGATGCCGAGACCGGTCAGAATGCCGGCCTTGCGTCCACCTTGCATGGTGCGCGTCAAAACCAGCAGCACGGCCGGGCCTGGAATCAGAAAGAGCCCGAGTACGACGGCAACGAAAGTCCCCAACGTGGACAGGTCAAGCATGTCGTCTCCTCGCGATGCGCGGCATCGAAATGATGGGCGCGGGTTCAGCGGACCATTGTAGTCGAAGCCGCGAACCTGCCCGCGGCGCCTCGCTCGCCTGGACGATCCGTTACCATGTCGGACATCGCGGCGCGTACCGCGTGCTTCTTTTCATCCACCGACGTTTCCGCCTTGCCCACCTATACCCTGCCCGCGCCGCTGAGCGCGGAACTCGAGATTCGCAAGAGCCGCTTCATCGCGTATGCGCTCCCGGTCGCCGATCGCGATGCCGCGATGGCCGAATTGCAGCGTCTGCGCGACGAACATCCGGCCGCGACGCACGTGTGCTGGGCGCTGCTCGCGGGCGGCCAATCCGGCATGTCCGACGACGGCGAACCGTCCGGCACCGCCGGTCGGCCGATTCTCGAAGTGCTGCGGCATCACGATCTGGATGGCGTGCTCGCGGCCGTCGTGCGCTATTACGGCGGTGTGAAGCTCGGCGCTGGCGGTCTGGTGCGCGCGTACACCGATGCGATCGCGTCCGCGCTGCTCGACGCGCCGCGCGTCGAGAGGATTGCCCAGGTTTCGCTGGGCGTCGAAGTCAGCTATGCAGACGAAGCCAAAGTCCGTCGATGGATGGACGCCGAAGGCTATCCGCTGGTGGACAGCGCCTACGGCATGCTGGTGAAGATGACGATGCGCGTGCCCGCCAATGCTTTCGACGGCGCCAAGGCAACGCTGACCGACATCACGCAGGGCAAGGCGGGCTTTTTCTGAGCGGCTGTGGTCGAACGCCCTTCGGGCGTTGTCCCGATGTCCATCGCTATCGCGGCCCGTTATGATGGCCGGGCTAGCCAGCCAGACGCAAGCTTCGCTGCTACCATGCTGTTCTTCACCGGGCTGACTCCACTTAAAAGGGCAACTCCTCTGACTTCGACCGCCGCTTTCTCCCGCATGGCTGCTGCGCGTTCGCCGTTGAGATCCGTTGTGCTCAAGGGCTGCGGCGCCGTGCTTCTGCCCACGCTGCTGTCCGCGTGCTCGTGGTCGTGGTTCGGCCTGAATAGCAGCGCCAGCGCGACGCACCCGAAGACCCACGGCACCGGCTCGCTGAGCGTCGCCCCTGCAAGCGACTTCGCGTATCTGCCCGCGCGCGACGGTCGTCTGTCCCCGAACCGCATCGAAAACACCGGGATGACCGGGCTCGTGCTGAAGGACGAGGTCAGCCTCGTCGTGCGCAATGGCGTCGCGAACAGCCTGCGAGTGGCCGGTTTCCGTATCGACGACAACAAGCGCGTGCTCAGCGGCAGCATCGAAGCCTTTACGGTGGACGATAAGCGCTCGCCGGCGCTGTGGACGCTGAAAATGCACTACGTGGTCGTCGATGCGGCGACCCAGAAGGTCGTGTACACGACCACGCGCACCGTGAAGCAGAAGTCACCGAAATTCACCAGCAACACGATCGCGATCGAAGACACGGTCAAGCTCAGCGTCGATACGTTGATCGGCGATCCTGGCTTTGTCAAGGCGGTGAACTAAACACTCGGCAGGCGGAGGCGCGGCGTGGTTTCGCTACAATCCCGGTAACGCATCGCGCGCGATCCTCCGCGCGATGCATCATGATCTATTCGGAATGCAGCCGTCATGTCCCTTACCGCCTGGCTATTCTTCTTGCCCGCCTGCTTTGCCATCAACCTCGCACCCGGGCCCAATAACCTGCTTTCGATCAACGTCGCGGCACGGCATGGCTTCATCAAGGCATTCGTCGGCGGCAGCGGCCGGCTGCTCGCCTTCGCGATGATGCTCGCGCTCGCCGCGACCGGTCTCGCCGTCGTGCTGCATGCGTCCGAGTGGATCTTTCTGACGATCAAACTCGCGGGCGCCGCGTATCTGATCTGGCTCGCGATCCAACTGTGGCGCAGCGACGCGCCCGCCATCGACACCTCGCAACCCCAGGAAGCCGCGCTCACGCGCATTGCACGGCACGAATTCTTCGTGGCGGCCGGCAATCCGAAGGCAATTCTGGTTTTCACCGCGTTTCTGCCGCAATTCGTCGACCTCGCGCAGCCGATCCTGCCGCAATTCGCCGCGCTCGGTGCGAGCTTTCTGGTACTCGAATGGGTCGCGATCGCCTTGTATTCGTGGGCCGGCATGTATCTCGGCAAATGGCTGATGCGCGCGAAGATCCGCCGCTGGTTCAATCGCTGCTGCGGCGGCTTTCTCGCGGCGATCGGCGTGAGTTTTCTGCTGGTTCGGCGTGCGTGAGGCGGGGCCTTTTCATAACGAATAGCTAATACATCGGCGGAGAAACTTTAACTATCAGCTTTCGTTGCTCCCCCTTATGCTCGAACCGTGACCGGCCGCGAAGTGGTGCAATGCGGCATTGGGCGAACGGCTTTTTCATCGTCACGGAGCGACATCATGAAGATCTGCATCTTCGGAGCGGGAGCGATTGGCGGTTTAATGGGCGTGCAATTGGCGCGCGCCGGCGCGGACGTCAGCTTCATTGCGCGCGGCCCGCATCTGGCGGCCATGCGTGAACACGGCGCGCGCCTGATCATGGATGGCGAAACATTCAGCGCGCCGGTGCGCTGTACTTCAGACCCAAGCGAACTCGGCGTCCAGGACGTCGTCATCGTCACGCTGAAGGCGCATTCGCTGCCCGGCGTGGTCGATTCGATGCAGCCACTGCTCGGCAAGCACACAGCGATCGTTACCGGCGTCAACGGCATTCCCTATTGGTACTTCTATCAGCATGGCGGACGCTTTGCCGGTACCCGCCTCGCGAGCGTCGACCCCGACGGTTCGCAATGGACCAAGCTCGGACCCGAGCGCGCGATCGGCTGCGTACTCTATCCGGCCGCGGAAATCGTCGAACCGGGGGTGATCAAGCACGTGTACGGCAAGAAGTTCCCGATCGGCGAACCGAGTGGCGAACGCACCCCGCGCATTCAGCAATTGCACGAGATCATGCAGGCAGCCGGCTTCGAAGCGCCGATTCGCGACAACATTCGCGACGAAATCTGGCTCAAGCTGTGGGGCAATCTGTGCTTCAACCCGATTAGCGCATTGACGCATGCAACGCTCGATGTCCTCACGAGCGACCCGGGCACGCGCGCGGTTTCACGCACGATGATGCTCGAAGCGAAGCGAATCGCGGAACAGTTCGGCGTGCACTTTCGTGTCGATGTGGAAAGGCGTATTGATGGCGCCGGCGCGGTCGGTGCGCATAAGACATCGACACTCGTCGACCTCGAGAACCGCAGGCCGATGGAAATCGATCCTTTGCTGACCGTCGTGCAGGAAATGGGCCGACTCGTTGCCGAACCGACACCCACCATCGACGTCGTGCTCGCACTGATCAAATTGCGCGAGAAGATGGCATTGCAAGGTAATTGACCAGGTACCCGTTAAGCTCATTTTTCTTCTTGCAACACGACAGAAAGGATCGGATGCCATGCATCCGATCCTTTTTCACATTAGCCGCTATTGATCGATCGCCACCCACACCGCTTTCGGTTCAGTGAAGTTCTCGATCGCGACATCGCCATGCTCGCGACCGAAGCCCGAATCGCCAGCACCACCCCACGGCAAACGCACATCCGTATAGCCGTAGGTATTGATCCACACCGTGCCCGCCTTCAGGTCGCGCGCCACGCGATGCACGCGGCTCAGGTCAGCGCTCCATACGCCGGCCGCGAGACTATACGATGTGCCATTGGCGATGCGGATCGCGTCCGCTTCGTCTTCGAACCGGATCACGCTTGCCACGGGCCCGAAGATTTCTTCCTGCGAAATGCGCATCTCGTGCTCGACATTCGCGAACACGGTAGGCTCGACGAAAAAGCCGCGATTGCCGACGCGCGCGCCACCCGTCACGAGCGACGCACCTTCCGAGCGACCTGTGTCGACATAGCTCAATACGGTCTTCATCTGAGCGGCCGAAATCAGCGGTCCCATCGACGTTTCGCGTAGCGACGGATCGCCGACCTTGATCGACTTCGCGCGAGTTGCGAGACGCTCGACCACTTCGTCGTACACGTCACGATGCGCGAGTATCCGCGACCCAGCGGAGCACACTTGCCCCGTATTGAAGAAGACGCCCGACGCCGCGGCGCGCACCGCATTGTCGAGATTCGCATCCGCAAAGATCACGTTGGCCGACTTGCCGCCGAGTTCCAGCGTCACGCGTTTGAAGTTGCCCGCCGCGCCCTGCAGGATGCCTCGGCCGACCGAAGGCGAACCGGTGAACGTGACCTTGTCGATACCGGGATGCGTCACCAGCGCGTCGCCCACCACACTGCCCTTGCCGGTGACGATATTGAGCACGCCCGGCGGCACACCGGCTTCGAGCGCCAGCTCGCCGACGCGCAACGCGGTGAGCGGCGTGATCTCGGCGGGCTTGACGATCAGCGTGCAACCGCATGCGAGCGCGGGCGCGATCTTCCACATGCCGATCATCAATGGAAAATTCCACGGCACGATTGCGGCGACCACGCCGACCGGTTCGCGCAGTGTGTAGGTCAATGCATCGGGACGCGTCGGCACCACCTGGCCGTTGATCTTGTCGCACCAGCCTGCGTAGTATTCGACGGTATCGATCGCGGCGGGCACGTCCTGACGCATCACCGCGGCAATCGGCTTGCCGCAGTCGAGACTTTCGAGCGAGGTGAGTTCTTCCATGTTCTCGCGCATCAGACCCGCAAGCCGTTGCAGGATGCGGCCGCGTTCGGCGGCGCGGATCGAATTCCATACCTTCAATGCGCTGCGCGCCGCGCGCACCGCGGCATCGACGTCGGCGGCGCTGCCTTGCGCGACCAGCGCGATCGGCTCCTCGGTCGCGGGGTTGATATCGACGGAATATTCGCCGGTGCCTGGCGGCATGCGCTTGCCGTCGATCAACAGATCATGTTGCCTGAGGTCGGACTGGATATCCATCATGAAGCTCCTTGAGTAGGACGTTATATGGCTGACTGGCGGCGCATCGATCGAATCCCGCGCATTGCGCGAGCTTGTCGGTCGGCCCCTATCTAAGGTTCTGGCAACAGGCTTTGCCGCACGGACTGCCAGCTGAAGCTTTGCGTTGCGGCAGCGGCTGCGGCAGGCATTTCGTCGGCGATCCGCGCATGACCGGTCGTCGATGCGACGAACTGTGCCCACGCAGCAGCCGCATTGGGACGAAGCGAGCGGTTTCTGCGGTGCACGAGTACCGTCGTCAATGTCGCTTCGGGGATCAGCGGACGACTCACCAATGAAGCTCCCGGCGATGGCCAATACGCATCGACAGGCAATACGCCGACACCCAGTCCCAATTCGACCATGCGCACTACTGCCGCAACGTGTCCGAGTTCCTGCATCGGCCGGCGCTTCAATTCGTTCGCGGCGAGTACCGGTTCGAGCGCGGCGCGCACGCCGGTATCGCCATTCAGCGTGATCAACGGACATTCGCGCAACGCGTGCCATCCGATGCTGTCGTGCTGGGCTAGCGGATGCACCGACGGAAGCACCGCATGCAGTGGCGTAGTGAAAAGTACCTGAGCATGTAATAGCGGACTATCGACGGGTGCAGTCACACAGAGAGCGCCGAAATCCACCTCGCCCTGCTCGACACTGGCCAGTACGCTGCATTGAGGCTGATCCTTCACCGACACGACCAGCTCGGGATAAACCGACGCGCACTGCGCCAAAGCCCGCGGCACCCAGCCCGACGACAACACCGGATTACTCGCGAATAACACGACGCCCGTCTGTCCGTCGTAAGCAGCGCGCTCTTCGAGCAGCGTCAATTCGATTTCGTCGAGCAGCCGGCCGATTCTTCTCTCGAGACTCGCACCCGCATTCGTCAGTTCGACCTGGCGTGTCGTGCGATCGAATAGCTTCAATTGGACCGCGTCTTCCAGCTCTCGCACACAACGGCTGATGGCCGACTGCGTCAGATCGAACTCGCGCGCCGCGCGCGTGAAACTGCGCTCGCGCGCGACCGCGACGAATACCTTGAGCTGCTGCAACGAAACATTCATGGCGTCGGTTCCGGGCGCGCGACGCTCAGCTTATTCGCCGGACTGTTCCGGCCAGTGACTCATTCTCGACGCATTGCCATTGCCATGGCCCGCGACGGCCAGCGCGCCCTGAGGTTCATCGTGCGATTCGATCCAGCGCGTGCGCATCGGCTCGAGGATGAACTTCGCGGAAATGCCGGCTGCGATCGTGATGACGGCAGAAACGATGAAGACGAGGTTCCAGCCGCCCGTCGCCGCGAGCACCGACGCGATCGGCACCAGCAACGAGGCCGTGCCCTTCGCGGTGTACAACGTGCCTGCATTGGCGGCCGCATACTTGCTGCCGAACGTATCCGCGCAAGTCGCCGGGAAGATCGAGAAGATCTCGCCCCAGAACAGGAAGATCAGCGCGGCAAAGACCATGAAGGCATACGGATTGCTGCCGAACTGCATCATGCCGAGCAACGCGAGTCCCTCGCCGATGAAGATCACGAACATCGTGTTTTCACGGCCGATCTTGTCGGAGATGAAGCCGCACAGCGGACGCGTCAAGCCGTTGAAGATATTGTCGATCGACAGCGTGAGAGTCAGCAGCGGCAACGTAGCGCCGAAGACCGACATCGGAATGCGCGCTAAGCCCCAGTCTTTCGCGATCGGGCCGATCTGTGCGGTCGCCATCAAACCACCCGCCGCGACCGCGACGAATGACGCGTAGATCACCCAGAACACTGGCGTTTTGATCATCTGGCGCGACGTGAAATCGACTTTCGACACCGCGAAGCGGCTCTTGCGTACCCCTGCCTGACGCAAGATCGGCCGCGTCAGGAGCATCGCAAGCAGCAGAATGCTGACGCCTTGCACGATGCCGAAGAACAGGAACGTCGCTTCATAGCCGCGGCTCGTAATCATGTTTGCAATCGGAATCACCGTCAGCGCCGCGCCCGCGCCAAAGCCCGCGGCCGTCAAACCCGCGGCTAGACCGCGCCGGTCGGGAAACCACTTCAGCGCATTGCCGACACATGTTCCGTACACACCGCCCGCGCCTATCCCGCCAATCACCGCGGCGAAATACAACATGCCGAGCGTCGTCGCATACGAATTGAGAATCCAGGACAAACCCGCGCATATCGCGCCGCCTGCCACCACCGGGCGTGGCCCGAATCGATCCACCAGCCAGCCCTCGAACGGCACGAGCCACGTCTCGGTCAGAATGAAGATCGAGAACGCGAGCTGGATCGACGCCTCGCTCCAGTGATGCCGCGCATGCATAGGAGCCACGAATAACGTCCACGCATATTGCAGATTCGCCACCAGCGCCATGCATATCATGCCGATGACCAATTGCGACCACCGGTTGCGCCATGACATACCGGTTGTCGATTGCTGGGTGATATTGTCCATGAGCCTTGTCTCCACTATTTATTTAGTGCAGCCGGCTTACGCGCCGCGCTGGATGTGTCCCGCCTTATCGTTATGGCCCGAGAACTTCGCTATTCGGGAAATCTCGAAGTCGATGCTTTTATGCTTTTCCGCAAATCCCCCGAACCCGTTTTTCGATGATAGTTCTTGCTTTATTCCGACCAGAACCTAGCTTCGGCCGGTAAGCATTACAGCTTATTCCCCGCTATTGAGTCCGCCACACCACATATCTATGCGTTAACCCGCGTATTTCAGTGGCTATTCGGCTTCTTATAGGTTTCATGCTAGGGTCATTGCTGAATTACTCATAATTAAAGTTTGTTATTATGTCGATTCACGTTTCCTTATACATCGACCATGACGATGCGCAATGCAACGCTGCGGCAACTGAAGGTCTTTGAAACGGTGGCGCGCCACCTGAGCTTTTCGCGCGCCGCGGAGGAATTGCATCTGACTCAGCCGGCCGTTTCCACCCAGGTCCGGCAACTCGAAGAACATGCGGGGCTGCCTCTGTTCGAGCAACTCGGCAAAAAGATCTATCTGACGCCGGCCGGTACCGAAATGCTCCACTACAGCCGCGCGATCATGCAGCAGTTCCATGAAGTCGACGAAGCGATGAGTCAGTTGAAGGGCGTCTCCGGCGGCAAGCTGAATGTCGCCGTGATCAGCGCCGGCGACTATTTCTTTCCGCGCCTTCTCGCCGAATTCACGCGTCGTTATTCCGGTGTCGATCTGAATCTCGCGGTGCACAACCGCGAAGAACTGCTGCATCAGTTGGCGACCAATCAGACCGACCTCGCGGTGATGGTGCGTCCGCCGCACGAGACCGACGCGACCAATGAACCGTTCGCGCCGCATCCGTACGTGATCGTCGCGGCGCCCACTCATCCGCTTGCGCACAAGCGCAATATCCGCTTCAGTCAACTCGCGAACGAAGCGTTCATCGTGCACGAACGCGGCTCGGATACGTGGAATTCGATGGAAGAGGGTTTTGCCGGCCGTCTGTCCAATCTGAAGATCGCAATGGAGATCAAGAGCACGGAGACGATCAAGCAGGCGGTCATTGCCGGAATGGGCATCGCGTTTCTGTCCGCCCATACGATCAGCCTCGAATTGCAATTGGGTCATCTGGTCGTGCTCGACGTCGAGAGCTTTCCGGTCATGCTCAATTGGTACGTCGTGCATCGGAAGAACAAACGTCTGCCGCCGGTGGCCGTCGCCTTCAAACGCTTTCTGATGGAGGAAGGCGCCAATCTGATCGAAAAGATCACGCGCGTAAAGGAACTGAGCGTGCATAAGCCGTAAGCTATGGAAAGCCAATAAAACTTTAACTATTGCAAATCGATCGCGACTTCTATGCTGCAAGCGAGTTCTCTCACTTGCGAGCCGAGGAGGCCGATCATGAACCACGCTCCTGTTGAATCCCGTATCAGTACACGCAACGCTCGCACAGCGGCGGCGGATCGCGAAGACCATTCCGAGGATGCGCATCTGAGCGCCTACAATGCCGCGTTCAGCGATCTCGGCCTGCGGTTTCGCTGGGACCGTGCGACGCTCGACATGCTGAAAGAGTTCAATGGCGAGTTGGCGCGAATCACCGCTTATATCGAGCGCTATCACAGCCATCTGCATCGCGCGTACGATGCCGACTTTCTCGCGCAACTCATTCTGCACAGGAAGATGCAGTACTACAGCGAATTCGCCGCCGCAGTTGGTGAATAGAAGTATTGAAGAAGACCCGGGCGGCGGGATCATCATCCCGCCGTCGTCGCTATTGGCAATCAGGTTTGTCAGCGGCGTATGCATCGTCGATTAGCGGCGCGTGGTGAAATGAACCGGCCGCTTGTGTATACATTTGCGTGAACCGTCGCGCTGGCGTCCATTGCTTCGTCTACCGTCACGCCCATCCCGACGCTCTGCACAGGCGCTCAAGCGCATCATCGCCGGCGCGTCATCGCGAAGCGCCCACGTCTGCTCTTCCCCACCGTGCCACTCGAGGTTCGCGAGCAGGCCCGGTTTGCCGGTCGCCAGGCCATCGCTGCGCGCGGCGAACGCACGCATGCGCGGAGCGCAACTGTCGTGATGCGCCGCGTGAACGGGTTCGGCCGAGTACTCGCGGCTCAGCATCAGGTGCACGCCCATCGCCACCGCCAGCGCGCCCGTCGCGAGCAATGCCGCGAGTCCGAATGGCTGGGCCTGTTCGGTGACGAAGCTGTAACCGAGCCAGCCGCATAACAGCAGCGCAAACAGATTGACGACGTGATGGCCCGGCAGCGCGACCGCCTCGAGTTGCAATACGCCGCGCAGTTTGAAGAACGCGATCGCACAGGTCGCGAAGATCAGCGCGCCGATCAGTACGGCTGAAAATAGTTCGATGCGTTCGGTGCTCTCGCGCGCCGCAGCCAACAGGTCACCCATAAAGCCTACCGACGCGACCGCCAAACCGATGCCGCAGCCGAGCAATGCAAGCATCCGGGCCCTGTGTGTCGGATCTGGTTCGCGCACACATGTGTGCCGATGCGCCGAACGCGCGCCGAAGCGTCGTCGCGTGAGCGCGGTCACCGCCACCGTCAGCACGGTGACCAGCGCCATCGCGACGGCCACCGCAAGCAGCAGCAACAGATCCATCAACACGGCACTCCCACAGGCTTGCGGCATGCGTGATCCTCCGTGATGCGACGACAAGGCAACAGCCCCGAGGTCCCTGCTCTCGTCAACCGACGTTCGCGGTATCGCCCAATCGCCGTGGCTCGTCGCGCGCCGCGCTCAAGGTATTGCTCAGCGTGCCGATCCCGTCGATCGTGATCGACACCGTTGCGCCGTCCTTGATCGAGCCCACGCCCACCGAAGTGCCGCACGCGATCACGTCGCCGGGTTCGAGCGTCAGGTCCTGCGAGATCAGACTCACCTGCTCGGCCGGCGAAAAGACCATATCGGCGAGCGGATAGTTCTGACGCTCGAGGCCGTCGAGCGTCGTCAGCAGACGCGCCGCCCGCCAGTCGAAACCGGAGACGATGGCCGGACCCAGACAACAGAACGTATCGAAGCTTTTCGCGCGGCACCACTGCGGAAAATGCGGATTTTCGTTGAGCAGATCAGCGGCGGTGACGTCGTTGACGAGCGTGTAGCCGAAAATCGCCGCCTCCGCCTGCTGCACATCCAGATCGCGGCAACGCTGACCGATCACGATACCGAGTTCGCCCTCGTAGACGATCTTGCCCGCGTAATGCCGCGGCCGGCGGATCGGCTCGCCCGCGCCGATCACCGACGCCGCCGGCTTCATCAGAAACAGCGGATGGGTAGGCACGGGTTTGTCGAGCTTCGCCGCGAGCGCGTGATAGTTATTCCACAGCGCGACGATCTTGCCCGGCGCGCATGGCGCCAGCGGCGTCAGTGCGCGCAGCGACAGAACCGCGCCGGTCGGCACCGGCTGCGCGAGACTTTCGTACTCGTGCAGGTAGGCGCCTTCGACACGGCCGAACACGATGCCGCCGTCGCCCGACATGAACCGCATCCACGTCTGCATGCCTCGCTCCTAGATCGCGCCAGCCGTGCGCAGCGCCATGATCTGCTCGGCCGAATAGCCGAGCTCGGCCATCACTTCGTCGGTATGTTCGCCAAGCAGCGGCGAGCGCTTGACGTCGGTCGGGCTGTCGGACAGCTTGATCGGATTGCCGACGGTCAGATACTTGCCGCGCTGCGGATGATCGACTTCGACGATCGTGCCGGTTTTGCGCAGCGACGGCTCCTCGGCAATTTCCTTCATCGACAGGATCGGGCCGCACGGAATGTCGTATTTGTTCAGGATCTGCATCGCCTCGAACTTGGTCTTCGTCATCGTCCAGCGTTCGATTTCGGCGAAGATCTCTTTCAGTCGCGGCAGGCGCGCGGGTGCCGTCGCGTAGTCGGGGTCCGTGGCCCACTCTTCCTTGCCGATCACGTTGCAGATCTTCGCCCACACGGGCGCCTGGGTGATGAAGTAGATATACGCGTTGGGGTCCGTCTCCCATCCCTTGCACTTCAGAATCCAGCCCGGCTGCCCGCCGCCCGACGCATTGCCCGCGCGCGGGACCGCGTCGCCGAACGTGCCGTTCGGATATTGCGGATACTCTTTCATCACGCCGGTGCGGTCGAGCCGCTGCTGGTCGCGCAATTTGACGCGGCACAGATTGAGCACGCCATCCTGCATCGCGGCGAGCACGCGCTGGCCGCGTCCGGTATGCGTGCGTTGATAGAGCGCGGTGACGATGCCGAGCGCGAGATGCAGCCCCGTGCCGCTATCGCCGATCTGCGCGCCGGTCACGACCGGCGGGCCGTCGTCGAAGCCGGTGGTCGACGCCGCGCCGCCCGCGCATTGCGCGACGTTCTCATAGACTTTGCAGTCCTCGTACGGACCGGGACCGAAGCCCTTCACCGACGCGACGATCATGCGCGGATTCAATTCCTGAATCCGCTCCCACGTGAAGCCCATCCGGTCCAGTGCGCCCGGTGCGAAGTTTTCGACCAGTACATCGCATTTCTGGATCAGCGCTTCGAGCACCTGCTTGCCTTCCGGATGCTTGGTGTCGATCGTGACCGAGCGCTTGTTGTGATTGAGCATCGTGAAGTACAGGCTATCCACGTCGGGAATATCGCGCAGTTGCTCGCGCGTGATGTCGCCCGCGCCTGCCCGTTCCACCTTGATCACGTCCGCGCCGAACCATGCGAGCAATTGCGTGCAGGTCGGCCCCGATTGCACATGCGTGAAATCGAGGATGCGCACACCGTCGAGTGCCTTGGCCATGTCGTATCTCCTGAACGATGAAGGTTATTTGTACATGGTCTGGTTCTTCGTGCCCGGTGCGTATTCGCGCGGGTCGACCCAGATGTTGACCACCGCCGAGCGGCCGGTGCGATGAATCGCTTCGCGCGCACGCTGCAGCGCGCTCGCGATCTGCGCGGGATCGCGCACTTCCTCGCCATAGCCGCCGAGCATTTCGGCGAATTTGCTGAACGGCACGTCTCCGAGCAGATTGCCGACGTTGCCGCGTTCCTCGCCGTATTTGGCAAGCTGGCCGTAGCGGATCTGGTTCATCGCCGAGTTGTTGCCGACCACCGAGAGATACGGCGCACCGAAGCGGTTCGCGGTTTCCATGTCGAACGCGGTCATGCCGAACGAGCCGTCGCCGTAATAGCACAGCACTTCCTTGTGCGGATGCGCGAGCTTCGCCGCGAGCGCGAAGCCGGTGCCGACGCCGAGCGAGCCGAGCGCGCCGGGGTCCATCCACTGCCCCGGTCGGCGCGGGCGCACCGCTTGCGCGGAGATCGTCACGACGTCACCGCCGTCGCCGATATAGATGGTGTCGTCGGACAGGAATTCGTTGAGTTCGTACGCGACGCGATACGGATGAATCGGCGTGCTATTCGAGCGGAACAGCGGCAGCAGTTTTTCGGTCGCGGTCGCTTCGGCGTCGCGCAATTGCGCCATCCATTTGCGGCGCGCCTGACGCTTGTCGTCCTTGATACGACCGCTCGCGGCTTGCAGCACCGCAGCGAGAATCGCGCCCGGATCGCCGACGAGGCCCAGATCGATATCGCGATTCTTGCCGACGGTTCGGTAGTCCATATCGATCTGCACCAGCGTCAATTCCCTGCTGATGCGTCGGCCGTAGCCCATGCGGAAATCGAACGGCGTGCCGACCACGATCAGCACGTCGGCATTCGCAAACGCCTGCGAACGCGTGCGATCGAAGTGATGCGGATCGCCCGGCGGCAGCAGTCCGCGGCTCGCGCCGTTGAAATAGCCGGGAATCTCGATGCCGCGCAGCAGCGCGATCGCTTCGTCGTGCCCGCGCGCGGTCCACACCTGCTGGCCGTACAGGATCGCGGGGCGTTCGGCATTGACGAGAATGTCGGCGAGCTTCTCGATGTCGTGCGGGTCTCCGATCGATTTGGTCGACGCGCGATAGTGGCCCGGCCGCGGCACGATCGCGCGCGTCGCGTCGACTTCGCGGTCGAGCACGTCGCGCGGAATTTCCAGGTAGGCGGGACCGGGCGCGCCGTTGAAGCATTCGCGCGCGGCCATCGAGATCATGTCGGCGACGCGCTCGGTGCTCGATATGCTCGCGGCGAACTTCGTGATCGGCGCCATGATGTCGACGTGCGGCAGGTCCTGCAGCGAACCCATCTTGTGCTGGGTCAGCGCGCCCTGCCCGCCGATATGCAGGATCGGGCTTTCCGAGCGGAACGCGGTGGCGATGCCGGTCACCGCATTCGTGCAGCCGGGGCCGGCGGTAGTCACCACGCAGCCGAGCTTGCCGGTCTGACGCGCGTAGCCGTCGGCCGCATGCGCGGCGACCTGCTCGTGGCGCACGTCGATGATGCGGATGCCTTCGTCGACGCAGCCGTCGTAGATATCGATGATGTGGCCGCCGCACAGCGTGAAGATCGTGTCGATCCCCTCGTTTTTCAGCGCCTTCGCAACCAGATGGCCGCCCGACACGACGCCCGCGTCGCGGGTCTTCTGCTTGAGCGTGTCGTCGGCGGTCGTGGTGGCCGTGGCCGGACTCAGGGATGAAACAACTGCAGACATGGTCATCTCCTCATCTATCGGATGTGCAACGGTTATCGACGGACGCGTCCGCTTCGATATACGTCCGGCTGCACCGACGTCTCACGGCTTCGAAGATACCGTATGTGATATATCACATTCGTTCAAGCCCAATTTCGAGACAGAAACGGCGCGAAGTTCTTACTGCTCAAGCCTGTCAGCCGTAGCTTTGCGCTGAATCTGCAAGGCTTTGCGGCGGTTGTTTCAAGGGAAAACACTGAGTCGCGAATGGCGGCTGTCATTGTTGATATATCACATACCATATTTTTCAGGCCGTCAAGCACGGTTTATCCCGCAGCGGGGTACTCGCTCGAAGCGCGAACGCAAAAAGCCCGCGGTGCTTGCACACCGCGGGCTTTTCGAAGTCAGCAGGCAATCAGGGGCCTACGCCGCCATCAGTCGAGAAAATCGCAATTGGCTTCGACGAACGCCGCGAGATCGAGCGAATGCTGACGCGTGAGCCGCTCCGCGAGTTCGGTATCGCGCTTCTCCAGCGCCTCGATGATGCGCAGATGATCGACGATCGAGCGCGCGGCCCGGTCGCTCTGCGAGATGGTCATGCGCCGGATCGCGCGCACGTGGATGAAGATGTTCTTGATCGTGTCGAGAATGATCTGCGACTTCGACAGCTCGACGATCGCCTGATGAAACGCGATGTTCGCATCCGAATACTCGGCGATATGCTCGGCCGGCGTCGTATCGCGGAAATTGTCGAACATATGGCGCAGGCGGCCGATTTCCTCGTCGGTCGCATGCAGCGTGGCGAGGCGCGCGGCCATGCTTTCGAGCGCGGCCCACATCTGGATCATCTCGACGATTTCGCGCTTGCTCTTGCGCACGATGTAGATGCCGCGCCGCGGCACCATGCGCAGGAAGCCCTCCTGCTCGAGCAGTGTCATCGCCTCGCGCACCGGCGTGCGGCTCACGCCGAGCGATTCGCTGAGCACGCGCTCGTCGAGACGGATTTCTTCGCGATTCTGGTAGATATCCGCGTCGGCGATTGCCTGACGCAGCATCGCATACGCCTGATCGCGCAAGCTCGCGCTAGCGCCGATGGGCTGCAACGACAGGGTCAACGGGGTGGCCACTGTTTCAGTTGGAAATTCTGACGACATTCATCGCCTCTGCTTGAACACGCGCGCGATTCGGCGCCGCCGCTTTGCCGCGCTGCTCGCCGAGCCCCACGAAGCGGCCATGTTGCGATGCAAGCGCTCCGATCGAGTCGGGAATCCAGTCGGTCAGCAAAACGGTGGCGGCACAGCCCAACCCTACGACAGCAACGGCGAACAGCGCGAGAGGTACGAATTCCACGTGCAACTCCGAACGATTGAGAAAGATGATTCCTCAATCATATGCTGCAACGCCGCATTTTTCAATATTCGGTATGTAGTATATCAACGTCTGTTGTTTTTAAGATGCCCCACGTTAGCACGCCACAGGGCTTCATGGTTCGCCCACATCATTGCCCGCGATTGTTTCATTGGCGCTTGGTGTAAACACGCAAAACGCGCGCTATTCGCGCAGCCCCGTGCGATGATCGCGCACTTTCACCATTGCGCGGATTGTGAATTCCGGGGCGCGTCATTAACCTTCCGGACGTCCAGCGGAGCGATCGCGTCGAATGCCGTACCGGCGCGGCGCGATCGACTCAAGCCCATGTCACGTTGAAGGAGACTCGATGAGCACCACCCACCCGCAGGCCGCAGTGGCCACTCACCGCAAAGCGCGCAATCAGGCTCGCAAGGCCGCGCTCGGCAGCTTTGTCGGCGCCGTGGTCGACTGGTACGACTTCCTGCTGTACGGCATCGTCGCCGCGCTCGTGTTCAACGCCGAGTTCTTCCCGAACGTCGGCCCGGCGATGGGCACGCTCGCCGCGTTCGCGACCTTCGGCGTCGGTTTCCTGTTCCGCCCGCTCGGCGGCTTCGTGTTCGGCCACTACGGCGACCGGCTCGGACGCAAGCGGATGCTGGTGCTCACCGTGATGATGATGGGTCTGTCGACGGCCGCGATCGGTCTGCTGCCGGCGTTTTCGACGATCGGTTGGCTCGCGCCGGTGCTGCTCGTCACGCTGCGCGCGATCCAGGGCTTCGCGGTCGGCGGCGAATGGGGCGGCGCGGCGCTGATGGCGGTCGAGAGCGCGCCTGAGAAAAAGAAAGCCTTCTACAGCAGCGGCGTGCAGGTCGGCTACGGCGTCGGGCTCGTGCTGTCCACAGGTCTCGTCGCGCTGATCAGCCGCTCGATGGACAACGCCGCGTTCCTCAGCTGGGGCTGGCGTCTGCCGTTCCTGTTCAGCGTCGTGCTGGTGCTGATTGCGTTGTGGATCCGCTCGAGCATGGAGGAGTCGCAGGAGTTCGTCGAGAAAGTCGGCAAGCATGGCGAGCGCCGAGTGCGCCTGCCGATCGTCGAAGCGCTGCTGCGCCATCCGAAGGCCTTCCTGCTGATCATCGCGCTGCGGCTCGCCGAACTGTTCACGATGTACATCGTGACCGCGTTCGCGCTGAGCTACTCGACGACGAACCTGCACATGCCGCGCGAATTCTTCCTGACGATCGGCTTCGTCGTCGGCGCGCTCAGCTGTGTGACGATCCCCTGCTTCGCGTGGCTCGCGGATCGCTTCGGCCGCCGTCGCATCTATATGATCGGCGCGCTGGTCGGCGTGTTCAGCGCGGTGCCGTTCTTCCTCGCGCTCGAAGCGCGTTCGACCGTATGGATCGTCGTGTTTGCGGTGATGCTCGCCAACATCGCACACGACATGGTCGTCAGCGTGCAGCAGCCGATGTTCACCGAGCTGTTCGGCACCGAATACCGCTATAGCGGCGCGGGTGTCGGCTATCAGGTGGCGAGCGTGGTCGGCGGCGGCTTCACGCCGTTCATCGCGGTCGCGCTGGTCAGCTTCGCGGGCGGCTCGTGGCATCCGGTGGCCGCATATCTGGCAATCGGCTGTCTGATTTCGGTACTCGTTGCAGCGCGCATGAAGACCGGCCGCAAGATCGATTGATACCGGCGAAACTCGTCGTCGATACACGACGGGCCGACGCGGCAAAGAAGCCGCGCCGGCCCGTTTTTCTTTTTGCCGCGCGACGGGCGCGGCTCGTTTATTGCCGGGTTTGCATAGTGCCTCTAATCGGAAAGTTGGCGCGACCAGCTCGGCGCGTCCCACGATTTGCAGAGTCGCCTGAAGAATCGTCGCGTGTGACCAGGATCACACCTTATGTCCGCGCGCTTCATATTGCGAAGCCATCGTCCGCGTCCTATTGTCGACCCAAGCATGATTTTCGGGTGCTTGGGACGGGCCATATGAAATAAAAGTACATATAGCGATGACGAGACGGTCTGCACAAGTTACACTCCGCCGCCTCAGGTAAACGCACGAAACGCCGATAAACAGAACAACTGTAAGGAGACCCACTTATGAGTAGCATCAGCGAGCCGGGCAGCCAACAAGGTTCAGCCCCATTCTTTTCGAAACAGGCCACCATCGCGCAGCCCGGTTTCTCGCGCTGGATGGTGCCTCCGGCCGCGCTTGCCGTGCATCTGTGCATCGGCCAGGCCTACGCGTTCTCGGTCTTCAACGGACCGCTGACCAAGGTGATCGGCATCACGCAGTCCACGCCCGATGACTGGTCGCTGACCGCCTTGGGCTGGATCTTTTCGCTTGCGATCGTGTTCCTCGGTTTGTCGGCGGCGTTCGCCGGCAAATGGCTCGAACACGTCGGTCCGCGCCGCACGATGTTCACGGCCGCTTGCTGTTTCGGCGGCGGCTTCCTCGTGTCCGCGCTCGGTGTGTACCTGCATCAGATCGTGCTGCTGTATCTGGGCTACGGCGTGATCGGCGGGATCGGGCTGGGGCTCGGTTATGTGTCGCCGGTGTCGACGCTGATCCGCTGGTTTCCGGACCGCCGCGGTATGGCGACCGGCATGGCGATCATGGGCTTCGGCGGCGGCGCGATGATCGCGGCGCCGTTGTCGGTCGCGCTGATGAAGCACTTTCAAAGCGCGACGAGCATTGGCGTCGCGGAGACCTTCATCGTGCTCGGCATCGTCTATTTCATCTCGATGACGATCGGCGCGCTCGCGATCCGCGTGCCGCCGCCGGGCTGGAAGCCGGCCGGCTGGACGCCGCCCGCGGCGACGCAGCACCGGCTGATCACGAGCAATCACGTGCATATCGACCAGGCGCTGAAGACACCGCAGTTCTATCTGATCTGGCTCGTGCTGTTCCTGAACGTGACGGCTGGCATCGGCATTCTCGGACAGGCCTCGGTGATGATCCAGGAGAGCTTCAAGAACACGGTGACGGCCGCTGCGGCGGCCGGCTTCGTCGGGCTCCTGTCGCTGTTCAACATGGGCGGCCGTTTCGTGTGGGCGTCGGCGTCGGACTGGATCGGCCGCAAGAACACCTACTACATCTTCTTCGCGCTCGGCGCGGTGCTCTACTACCTCGTGCCGAGCTTCGCCGCGAACGGACAGATCGCGCTGTTCGTGCTGACGTACTGCATCATCCTGTCGATGTACGGCGGCGGCTTCTCGACGGTGCCGGCCTATCTCGCCGACATGTTCGGCACGACGTTCGTCGGCGGCATTCATGGACGTCTGTTGACCGCGTGGGCCGCGGCCGGCGTCGCGGGTCCGGTGCTCGTCAACTACATCCGCGCGTATGAAGTCGCGAACGGCGTGGCGAAAGCGGACGCGTACACGATGACCGTACACATCATGGCCGTGCTGCTCGTGATCGGCTTTATCTGCAACCTGCTGGTCAAGCGTGTGGATGAGAAGCACCACATGACCGATGCACAAGTCGCCAAGGGCGCGTGAGGAGATCCGTATGTCGACCGTTCAAACTGTACATCCGACCAACAAGGTGATGCTCGCGGTGTTCTGGCTGTATGTGATGATTCCGCTTGCGTGGGGAGTGATCAATACGCTGACGCAGGCGACGAAGTTGTTCAAGTAAGGATGTGATGTGGTGCGCACCCCGGCCCGGTTGAGGGACGGGGTGCCGAAAACAGGCCACGCCGCGGTGCCCCTCTCACCGCCCCAACCCGCTATGCGCGATCTGCTGCTCGACGAACTGCGCAAACAATGCATGCATATGCGTGGTCGGATGCAGATCATCGGCGAACATGTAAGTCTGATCCGCATTGGCGCTCACATAGGTCGCCGGCGAGCATAGCAGCGAGGTGTCATCGGGCGTTTTCTTCGGGTCGCAGGCCTGCCCCGTATTCGACACGGTAAAACCGTTCGCCTGAAAGTTTCCGATCACCTGATTCGTCCACGTGTACGAATCGACCTCGATCACCTTCGATTGCAGCCCATCGGTTTGCAGCGCGGTATTCAACGTAGCGTTGAATAGCTGCGACAACTGCGTGAGGTTCGCGCCACCATCGGGCGAAGCGAGCCCCTTCGGCGACAGCCCGATATTCGGCACATTGATCACCACCACATGCACGCCGCCGTTCTGCACGATCTGCCCGACGAGCTGGGCGAGCGTGGTGGCCGCCGCCTGCACGACCGGCGCGGCGGCGGGCAGGTTGCCGGCGCGCAGCACATCGTTCGAGCCCGCCCACACGAGCACGAGCTGATTGGCGTTGAAGCTGCCGTGAGCGCCCAGATAGCTCGACAGTTGCTGATTGACGGGCATTTCGATGTTGCCGATGACGTCGCTCAGATAGTCGTACTGGTTCGCCGGTGTCGCTACGGTCGAGCCGCCTTCCGCATAACCGAGGCCGTTCTGCGCACTCAGCTTGTGCGTGAAATCGATCGTGAACGCGGCGCTCAGCGTATCGCCGTAGTATTGCGCGACGTTCTGGGCCCATACCTGGCCGGGATTGGTCGTGAAACGCCCGCCGCCCACCGCACTCGCGAGCGGCGCATAAGTCCCGACGTCCGACAGGCTGTCGCCGAACGACACCACCTGCAGCTTGACGCCGCCGGCGGGCTCGGTCGCCGTGCTGCTGCCAGTACTCGATCCGCCGCTGCCGCTACCGCCCCCGCCGCAAGCGGACAGCAGCACGATCGACATGGCAAAAACTACAGCGCAGACCTTGTCATTTATGCCTCGCATTTGCTCCTCCTCGCCGGGCGGGCCAGACAGTGCCGCGTGCCTGACGTGCGCGGTCGGTATCTGACCGCACGCGGCTCTTCAACCAAGCATCGCTTATGCCCAGCAAGGAAGTGCGGCCGCTCAAAGCCTCTCGAACACCACCTCCTGCGCACCTTCCCACAGCACCTTGGTGCCGAGTTCGCGCAGTTTCTCCTTGCCTTCGACGATCGTCAGAAAATGGTTGCCCGCGAGCTGCCCCATCTTGCTCGCGAAGCAGCACGAGCCATAGGCGAGGATGATCTCGGTCTCGCTATAGCCGCCCGGATAGAACAGAATGTCGCCGACCGATGGATGGCTCGTGTGATTCTCGAAGCCGACCGCGACGCCGTCGTTCTCGAGCTTGAATTCGCCGAGCGGCACCCAGCAGCCCTCGCCGCTCCAGCGCACGTGGATCAGCTTCTGCCGGTACGGCAGCAGTTTCAGGAACGCGGCCACGGTCTGCGGCGCATCGGGATGCGTTTCGGCGATGAAGGTGTGGCCGCAGGCGGTCATCTTGAGTCGGGTCATGGCGCGTTATCCGGTGTGTGAAATTGAAAGGCGCTCCGATTCTGTCGTCCGATGCAAGGCTTCGACAGGTACAGTTGTCCGCGTCCCGGTCAGTCCAGTTAGACCACCTACGATCGCGGGTGGCGGGCCGAGCCGCAAAGCCTTGCGCGACGTGCCATGCCAGCTTGCAGTGCGCGCCGCCACGAATGTTCGTAGTTTGCAAGCCGCGCAATGCAACGCACACTGCGCAGGTGCGTGATTCCGACTGGAGAAAAGACGAGCCGTCACGGCTCGTCCATCTCACCCGCGCAGCCGGTAGGCGAGCGGCGTCGCGCCATAGCCACGCTTGAATTGCACCGAGAAGTGACTGGCATTCTCGAAGCCGACTTCGAGCGCGATTTGCAGCACGGTTCGATCCGTGGCGCGCAGCAGCCTCGCCGCTTCCTCGAGCCGTAAGCGCGTGACGAACTGATGCGGCGTCTCCCCGGTCTCGCGGCGAAACACCCGGGCAAAATGAAAACTGCTTAGGCCGGCCTGCTCGGCCAGTTCGGCGATCGCCAGGTCTTCGGCGAGATTGGCGCGGATGTAGTCCGTCACCCGGCGGATGCGGCGCGGCACCAGCCGTTCCGGTTCCGTCGCGTTGTGGCGCCGCGCGCCGTTGCCGCCCGAATAGTGCTGCAGCAGGTGCGCGGCGAGCGCGTGAACCAGCGTATCGACATACAGACGCGAATCGGCGGGATCGCGGGCGGCGCGATGCAGTGCGGCAAGCATCGCGGCGATCAGCGGATCGTTGAAGCGCATTGCGTCGCCGAGCGACAGTTCACGCGACGTGTCGAGTCCCATCTGTTGCGCGACGCTGTCGATCAGATCGCGCTCGATGTGCACGTGCAAGGTAGACAACGGCTCGTCGCTGATCGAATGCCAGCGCCACGAGATCGGCGTGGGCGGCACGAACCACAGGTCGTTCACGCGCATATCGGCGCTTTCCCAAGCTCCGCCGAGGTTGCGTTCGAGATGCTCGGCGCCGCTCGCGAGCGTCATCAGCGTGAAGTCGCGCAAACCGGGCGCTTCGAGCAGGTCTTGCCGCACCGGCTCGAGATACGAGCGCAGCACCAGATGCCGCCACTCGCGATCCACGCTCGACACGAGTCGCTGGCCGGCCATATAGCGGTCGTAGGCGAGCGTCGTCGTGAGCTTGGGAATTCGTGCCATCACATCCCTTCGAAGGAGGTGCCGTATGGAAGGAGAAGCGCCGCCGTACCTGTATTGCCGGTCCACTGTCAGCGCAAGATCACAAAAATGATAGCAAGGAACCGGCTACCGACATTTCACGAAATCGCTAATCATTGAGGTTGTCGTATTTCACGCGTTTAGAACGCCGGAGCTACCGTTTCATGGAACATGAATGCGATACGCTGCCGCAATGGCTGAACGGCTCGCCGCAAGGCGAAGCCGGGCACGCGTCGGCAGTACACCCGAGAGCGGCATCCGCCCAACCGGCTTACCCGGCCGGCGCGCGGCACGCCGCGAAATCAGCCCACGCGGCTGAAGCAGTGAAGATGTCTCCCCGCACCGCGAATGGCGCGGGGCGCAGTGGCTTTCTGACTCTGTTTACCGAGGAAGAGATCGGCACGCCGTCGCCCGCGGCGCGCCGGGCCGCGCCGCTGATCAGTCCGCTCGGACGGTTCGGCAGCGCGCAGGACCGCATGGAGTTCGTGCGCCAGCGCATCAGGCAACTGGGCTTCGACTCGTTCAGCTATACCGCCACGCGCACGTCGTCGCATCACAAGACGATGTTCGTGTTGACGAGCTACGAGTCGCAGGCATGGCTCACGCGCTATTTCCGCGAGCGCTATTTCGAGCTCGATCCGCGCGTCGCGCACGCGTCGCCGACCGGCATGCCGTTTTTGTGGAATACCGCCGATCTGCGCGCCGATCTGCCGCGCGCGCAGTTGCGCAGCGAGCGGCTTGGCGCCTTGATCGACATGCTGGAAGCAGCCGGGCGCAAGAGCGGCATTCTCACGCAGATGCCGCTGCCGGAGCCGGAGCTGAGCGCGAGCCTGTGCTTCAACTCGGCGATCGGCAACCCGCGCTGGATGACCGAATCGATCGTCGCGGAAACGCTGATGTTCGCGCACTCGATTCACGAGTTCATCTGGACCCACGCGAAAAGCGTGATCGGCATCGCGCCCGCGCAGCAGCAGCGCATCGCGCTCAGCAAGCTGCAGCATGCGGTGCTGAAGGCGGTCGTGCAGGGGCAGCGGGACAAGGAGATCGCGTATTTCCTCGGGCTCTCGCCGCATAACGTCGACTATCATCTGCGGCGCTTGCGGCAGTTGTTCAACGTGCGCAATCGCGTGCAGCTGATCAATGTCGCGCAGGCGTATCTGTCGTAGCCGGCGTCACCGCGTATCGATGAAGAGGGCGCGACGGCTTTTCGCTGTCGCGCCCTCTCCTCATTTCAGCCGGGGATATGGCGGCTAACTTTTCAACCGATAGCCGGTCCTGAAGATCCAGCCGACGATCACGAGGAACACCGCGAGAAACAGCAGCGTCATGCCGAGACTCAGGCCGACGCCGACGTCGCCCAACTCGAAGAAGCTCCAGCGAAACCCGCTGACCAGATAGACGATCGGGTTGAACAGCGTGACGGCGTGCCAGAACGGCGGCAGCATGTCCACCGAATAGAACGCGCCGCCGAGG
Source organism: Paraburkholderia sp. BR14320 (assembly GCF_040948665.1). Lineage (NCBI taxonomy): Bacteria > Pseudomonadati > Pseudomonadota > Betaproteobacteria > Burkholderiales > Burkholderiaceae > Paraburkholderia > Paraburkholderia sp. BR14320. The sequence continues at coordinate 40,697 of NZ_JBFPKG010000019.1, read as the reverse complement.
AACGTCAGCGGCGTGACGATCAACAGCGGCACCAGTTGCAGCTTCTCGAAGCTGTCGGCCCAGATGCCGATGATGAAGCCGAGCAGACTGAAAGTGACCGCCGTCAGCACGAGAAACAGCACCATCCAGAGCGGATGCATGATCTGCAACGGCACGAACAGCGCGGCGGTCGCGAGAATGATGAGTCCGAGCAGGATTGACTTGGTGGCCGCCGCGCCCACGTAGCTGACGACGATCTCCAGATACGATACGGGCGCCGACAGCAGCTCGTAGATCGTGCCGGTGAAACGTGGAAAATAAATCCCGAACGACGCGTTCGCGATGCTTTGCGACAGCAGCGACAGCATGATCAACCCCGGCACGATGAACGCGCCATAGCTGATGCCCTCCACTTCCTTGATGCGCGACCCGATCGCCGAGCCGAACACGACGAAATACAGCGAAGTGGAAATGACCGGCGCGATGATGCTTTGCATCAGCGTGCGCCACGTGCGCGCCATTTCGAACTTGTAGATTGCGCGCATTGCGTAGATGTTCATGGGTTCCCCCGCAGCAGGCTGACGAAAATGTCTTCGAGCGAACTCTGCGTGGTGTGCAGGTCCTTGAAGCGGATGCCGGCATCGTCGAGCGACTTCAGCAGCGCGATGATGTCGGTGCGGCCGCCCTCGCCTTCGTAGGTATAGATCAGCTCGTTGCCGCCGTTCGCGACCGCGAGCCCGTAGCCGGCGAGCGCAGCCGGCACATCGTCGAGCGGGTACTCCAGTTGGAGCGTCAACTGCTTGGTGCCGAGCTTGCGCATCAGCTCGGTCTTCTCTTCGACCAGCATGATCTCGCCCGCATTGATCACGCCGATGCGATCGGCCATCTCTTCCGCTTCGTCGATGTAATGCGTGGTCAGGATGATCGTCACGCCGCTCTCTGCGAGCGAGCGCACGAGCTTCCACATGTCGCGCCGCAGCTCGACGTCGACGCCGGCGGTCGGTTCGTCGAGAAACAGCACGCGCGGCTCGTGCGACAGCGCCTTGGCGATCAGCACGCGCCGCTTCATGCCGCCCGACAGCGTGATGATCTTGTTGTTGCGCTTCTCCCAGAGCGACAGGTCGCGCAGCACTTTCTCGATGTAAGCGGGGTTCTTCGGCTCGCCGAACAGGCCGCGGCTGAACGACACGGTGGCCCAGACGGTTTCGAACGCGTCGGTGGTCAGCTCCTGCGGCACGAGGCCGATCAGCGAGCGGGCCGCGCGATAGTTCGCGCCGATGTCGTGACCGTCTACCGTCACGCTGCCTTCGCTCGCGTTGACGATGCCGCAGACGATGCTGATCAGCGTGGTCTTGCCCGCGCCGTTCGGCCCGAGCAGCGCAAAGATTTCTCCACGGTGGATCGCCAGATTGATGTTCTTCAGTGCCCGAAAACCGCTGGCATAGGTTTTCGACAGATTCGTGACCGAAACGATTGGCTGCATGGACTCGATGATGGCAGACACCGCTGTTGAATGAGGGAAACCGGCGCGAACGGACGCGCCGCATCCGCAATGTAATGGAAAGTGGGAAAGCCTGCAGAGCACGAAAGCACGCCGCCGCGGATTCGCCGCGGCGCGGGATAGTTCGGCTTACTGATGGCAGCCTTTTACGCCGACGCGCTGTGTTGCGCGCCCGGAAAGCGGCTTGCGATCACATTCTGGATTTCCTCGACCGACACCGGCTTCACCAGATGATGATCGAAGCCGGCCTCGCGCGAGTGCTGCCGGTCGGTGGCCTGGCCATAGCCGGTCACGGCGATCAGCAGCGCGCCCACGGTGGGCGGACGGCGGCGCATCTCCCGCGCGAGCTCGAAGCCGTCCATGCCGGGCAGGCCGAGGTCGAGCAGCACGATCTGCGGCTGGAAGTGCGCGGCCAGTTCTAGCGCGGTGTTGGCTTCGTGCGCGACGCGCACCGCGTACCCGTCCGCCTGCAGCACCAGCGACAACGCAAGCGCCGCATCGACGCTGTCGTCGACGAGCAGCACGCGCAACGCCTCGCCGCCGTGGCCCGGCACGGCTTCGGGCGCCGCCGTCGACGCTTGCGCGGCGTCGGCAAGCCGCGTCAGCGGCAAACGCACGACGAACTTGCTGCCGCGCCCCAATCCCGCCGAGAACGCCTCGATCCGGCCGCCGTGCAACTCGACCAGTGTACGCGCGAGCGGCAGGCCGATGCCGAGGCCGCCTTCGGAGCGTTCGATCGAGATTTCCGATTGCACGAACAGATCGAAGATGTGCGGGATCGTTTCGGCGTCGATGCCCACGCCGTTGTCGCGTACGCTGATCAGCACGTCGTCGCCCGCTTCGCGGACTTCGATGCGGATGTCGCCGCGCTGCGGCGTGTACTTCGCCGCATTCGACAGCACATTGCCGAGCACCTGCGCGATCCGCACGCCGTCGCCGACGACGAACAGCGGCTCGCCGGGCAGATCGGTGGTGAGCGTATGGCCCTTGCGATTCAACGCGGGCCGCACGGTTTCGATCGCGGCCTCGAGCGCGGCGGCCAGCTCCACGATCTCGTGGCGCAGCGTGATCTTGCCCTGCGTGATGCGCGCGACGTCCAGCAGATCATCGACGAGCCGGCTCAGATGCTTGACCTGGCGCCCGATCACCGCGCGCATCGCTTCGAAGCTTTGCTGCGACGGCGCACGGCTCGGGTCGAGCAGTTCGATCGCGTTGCGAATCGGCGCGAGCGGGTTGCGCAACTCGTGCGCGAGCATCGCGAGGAACTCGTCCTTGCGGCGATCGGCGTCGCGCAACGCCATCTCGTTGGCCTTGCGATCCGAAATATCGTTGACGATGCCGGCGAGCCGATAGATGCGCCCGCGCGCGTCGCGCACCGGAAAGCCGCGCTCGACGGCCCAGCGCGTCTCGCCGTCGGGCCGCACGATCCGGTATTCGATCTCGTACGCGACACCGGTCGCGAGCGCGCGATACGCGGCCTCGACCAGCGGCCTCGTCCTGCGGATCAATGTGGTTGGCCCAGTGGCGCCCGCTCGGCGTCGGCTCGTGCGCCGCGTCGCCCCACAGACGTCGATACGCGGGGCTCACATACAGCAGTTGCGCGCTCGATGGGTCGAGCATCCAGAACACGTCGTCGATGTTCTCGGCCATCTGCCGGAAGCGTTCTTCGCTCTCGCGCAACGCGCCCTCCGCGCGGCGCACGCGCAGCAGCGCGCGCACCTGCGCGATCAGCTCGGCCGGCTCGACCGGCTCGGTCAAATAGCTGTCCGCGCCGCCTTCGAGGCCGCGCACCCGGTCCATGCTCTGCACCGCCGCCGCCGACGTGTGGATCACGAGCACGCCCGAGGTCTCCGGCGCGGCCTTGATGCGGCGGCACACTTCGAAGCCGTTCAGATCGGGCAGATTGACGTCGAGCAGCACGAGGTCCGGCTGCGAAATGCGTGCGCGCTCGATCGCTTCGGCGCCGTTGCCGGCCTCGATCACGATGAAGCCCGCGCGCGAAAGAATGCGCGTTTTCGCGTAACGAGCGCCTTCGTTATCGTCGACGTTGAGGATCAGATTCGCGTTCGCATCGGTCATGAAAAGGCGTGTCCGTAGGAGAATGCCCGCGCGCCGCCCAGACCCTCGCCCAATCCGCTGCGGCTCGTGAAACCGTCGGTCAACGCCACCTGAAGATCAGCAATTCCCGGACCCCGTTCGATGAAGGCGAGCCGCGGACCGATGCGGCCATTGCGTTGCACCGTGCAGGAGTAGAGGTCGCCGCCGCGGCCATACGTCAGCCCGTTGCGCGCGAGTTCGCTCGCCGGGCTCACCGTTTCAGCGTCGAGCACACGCGCCATCGCGGCGGTCTCGCCGATCATCGGCCGATGAACCCCGAGGCACACCCCTTGCGAGGTTCACATGGCACCAACCCTTTTCGTGGAGGTGAATCATGAAACGCATGACCAGGACAATCTTTGCTTCCGCACTCGTGATGGCGTTGTCGGGTGGCATATACGCGCAGGCGGGCGGTGCTGGCGGCGCGGGCGCCGGCGGTAGTGCAGGAGGCGCGGGCGGCGGTGCTGCCGGCGGCACGAGCGGCGGTGGCGGTGGCGCGGGGGGCACCGGCATCGGCGCCGGTGGCGGCACGACCGGCGGCGCGGGCGGTACGGCCACTCCGGGCGTCGGCCCGGGCTCGGTCCGCACGCCGGGCAACACCGGTTCCGGCTACGGTTCGCCGGGTGTGACGGGCACCGGCGGCGGGATGGGCACCGGCACCGGCGCGACCCCGAATAGCCCGGCGACCGGTGGTTCGACAGGCGGCATGGGCAACAACATGAACGGAACCGGCAACAACATGAACAACGACATGAACAACGGCAGGATGCAGAACGGGCAATAACGGCCGTTGAGCTTCACCGGGCGACGCGGCATCGAGTTGCCGCGTCGCCGTTTTTTTGTGCGGCCCGCTCGTCCACATAGCGCTGCGACGACTCAGACCTCAAGGCTGCACACAGACAAAACTACTCGCCAGATTTACATTGCCTTTGCCGATATAACGCGGAAACCCGGGATAGCGGCACAGCGGCCGCGAACGTCCATTCGTCGCCGCGGCGAGATCGGTGGCCGTCAGCGTTTCGGGCGCGACGCCGCGCGTGACCCATGCGTCGAGCGCGCCGAGCAGATCGACCGAGGGGATGAACACGCCGCTGCCATGCTGAAACCCCGGCACCATGTAGAGCCGCATGAATCGATCGACCTCTTCCTTGCCGAAACGCGCGATCAGCGCATCGTGATACGCGATCGTCTGGTTCGGGCTGATCACTTCGTCGGCGAGGCCTTGCAGCGTGATCAGCTTGCCGCCGTGCGCGATATAGCGCGACAGGTCCGGGTTCATCGAGCCGATCGTGGCCGACAGCGCGATCAGTTGCGAGCGATATTTACCGGGCCGTTGCGGATCGAACGTGAACGAATCGAACTGCGCGTCGCGCGCGACGAAGTAGCGCAGATAGCCGTCGCCTTGCGCGAACAGATAACCATTCGCACCGAACGTCGGCACCGGCTGACGCCGCGGTTGATGCGCGAGCCCGAGCGCGCCGGTCAGTTGCGTGCCCTGGAACACGTTGTAGCCGCGATAGCCGCTCACGCCCCACGCGAGCCGATACGGCAGCGACAGCCCATCGCGCATCACCAGCAAGGTGGCCAATTGCGCGTCGGTCAGACACGCATCGTGCGATGAAGGCCGCAGCGCGCAGCGCAGCGAATCGATAATTTGCGACTGGTGCGCGCGGCAGGCTTCGACGTCACTGACGATGCCATCCGCGGTGCCGTCGAGCCGGTCGCATACCTCGAGCGTGCGTTGATGGACGGCTTCGAGCAGCGCCGGCGGCACGAAGCCACCCGGCGTGCCGTATTCGGCCTGGCCGAGTTTCACGCCGATCAGCCGCACGCCAGAAAAATTCAGCGCGGGCGAATTGGCGATCACGCCGTCGTAGTCGTCGGGAAAGCGCTGCATCACCGTGTAGCCTTCGCGGCCACCCGTCGAACCGCCGGCAAAATACATGCGCTGCGGCGGCCTGCCGTACGCGTTCGCGATCAGCGCGAGCGCGACGTCGTGGGTCTTCTTCAGATGCGCGTAGCCGAAGTTCGTCACCGCTTCATCGACGAGACCAAACTGCGCGAGCGACGAATCGCCGACATGCCCCGAGTCGTCGCCGAACGTCGCATAGCCTTGCGCGAGCGGCGCGCGATCCGGCGAGAACGGCATCACGCCAATGCCGCTGACGACCACGCCGTTGTATCCGCCTCCGCCGATCTGCAACGCGCGGCCATTCTAGCGGCGCGGCAGATTCAGATCGAAGCGGATGTCGGGTGTCGTCGGATTCAGTGCCTTGATGCGGCCCGTGATGCGGCAATACTCGCCGCCTTGCTGATTGCCCTGCGCGGTCGCGCCGATCATCGCCGCGCTTTCGATCAGCGCGCCCGCCGTCGGCATCTCGATCAGTTCGGGCGACAGCACCGCGCCCGCGAACTCCGCGCAGTGCATCGCGAACGGTGTTTCTTTGGCCTGCGCGGCCGTGCGAAGTATCGCAAGCCACGCGAGCACGACGACGCTCATCATGGTTGCGAGTCCAATGAGCTTGCGCGTGGTGCGCATCGTAGTCGTGACGCGCCCACGGCGCTCGCGTCGAGTCATCCGCAACCCGCGCCTTTCGCCTGCGCGCCCGGCTGCTGCGCCTTCCAGCCGCTCCAGCCGCGCGCGATCATCAGCAGCGCGCCGATCGCCGCGAGGTCGCCGCCGAGCCCGACCAGCACCGCGCGAAAACCATGAAAGGTGTGCGGTGTCGCCGTGTCGATGATCAACGACACCAGCGTGCCGGTGACGAAGCACACCAGTCCGGCGCGCCCGACCGTCACCACGGCGGGCAGCCGCCTCGCGAGCCACGCGATGCTGCCCATCCGCACGAACTGGGCGGCGAGCCACGCGATGACGATGAAATTGATCACACGTTCCATTGAAAGATTCTGTTTGTGCGTGCCGGGCAAAGGCTGCGTCAGGACGAAAAGTTTGACGATCGCGAAGGCAAGCACCGCAACGACCGCGACGCGCGTGAACCACTGGGCGGCGGAGCTCGCATGAAAACGTTCGCTGATCGGCTGCACACGACACAGCATGCCGAGTACGAACATCAGCTGCCACGCAAACGGATTAAAAGCCCAGCCGGCGACATCGTCAATGCTGAATAACGCGGCAAGCGGCCGCGCGACGGCCCACACCGCGAGGCTCACCGCAAGCGCGAGGGATACCGAGCGGCGCGCGAGCGGCACCATCACCGGCACACATAGCGCGAACAGCACGTACATCGGCAGCACGCTGGACAGATACGGCTGCCGGCGTAACAGCGCGATATCGAATGCCTCATGCCACGGCTGCAACGCGAACGGCGGCCAGCCGGTCATTTCTACCATCGCCCGATTTAGATCGAGCCGCGCGAGAACCGCGCCGGACACGAGCATCAGCATCGCCGTCAACAGATACGCGCGATAGATTTCCCAGCAGCGTTTGACGAAACGCATCTGCGCCGCGTGTTCGCCGCGATGCGCAAGCACCGCCGTATACGCCGCCGCCGATGCATAGCCGCCCAGAAACACGAACACCTCGGCTGAATCGCACAATGCGTACGCGTGCAGCATCAGATGCGATAGCGTGCTGCCGGGGATGTGATCGAGCACGATGACGATCAGCACGATACCGCGAAAGAAATCGACTTCGACCGATCGTCCACGACCACGACCAGATGCTTCCATTCGTCTTCTCGAAGAATGCGCGCGCCGAGCGCACGCAAGAACGTGAATGACCGCGCGTCAGCGGCCAATGCCGTGCGAACTGCAAAAGGCTAATTCGTTCCCCCGCATCGCCTGATTGAAATCGAGTCGTTGGCGACTGGTAATACTCGGTGCGTCTTTAACGAACGCGCGGAAAGTTTTGCGGCTTTCATGCACGAAACAAGGACGCCCGCAATTGATGGGCGAACACAAGCCTCGAAAAAAAACCATCGAACGCGCGCGGCGATTTTTTTCGCATTTTTTCCCCGTACGATGTTTTCGTGCTTTTCAGCCGCTTTGCGAATAGAGGTTTATGAAAAACAGAATTGCCGGATTCGATGGGTTGCGCGCGATCGCCGTGCTCATGGTGTTTTTGCAGCATCGACTATTCGGCGACATCGGCGAGATCGGGCATCTCGGCGTGTGGATCTTCTTTGCGCTGAGCGGTTTTCTGATCATCGGCATCCTGTCGTCGCAACGCGCGCGCATTGAATCAGGCGACAGCCGTTTCGGCGCCGAACTCGCACGCTTTCTGTTTCGTCGTACGGTGCGCATCTTTCCGATCTATTACCTGATGCTCGTCGTGACGTGCGTGCTGATGGCCTTCGGCCTCGCGAATCCGGAACTCGCGAGCGGCATGCCGTTTCACTTCGCGTATCTGTCTAACTTCTGGATCGGCTCGGTGCTGCGCTCCTGGCCGGGCCGCTATTCGCACTTGTGGAGCCTCGCGATCGAGGAGCAGTTCTATCTCGTGGTTGCGCCGCTTTTGCTGCTGCTCTCCGCGCGGCGACATCGAGCGGCATGTTGCGCGATCGTGGCCCTCGGCCTTGCCGGGTTGTTCGCGATGCGCGCCGCGCATTGGGATGAGATCACCATCTATACGCACCCGTTGAGCAATGTCTGGCTTCTCGCGTTAGGCGGTATCGGTGGCCTGGTGATCGCGGACGATCGCGGCCGCGTGCGTGCCTGGCTCGGTCATGGCCTGACGCTGTTCGCGCTGAGTCTCGTCGTGATCGGTTTGTGCGCGGCCGAGCCGAGATGGAACACGCTCGACGATCCGTTGCTGTTTGCCGCGATCAGCGCAATGTACGGAATCGGTATCGCGGCGCTAGTGGCTTCGATTGCGTGTTGCCGCAATGCTGCCGTGATGGGTCTGCTGCAGACGCGTTGGCTTGCCGGTCTTGGGCGCATCAGTTACGGCTTTTATCTGTATCACAACCTGATCCCCGATCTGACGCGCAACCGTCATGCCGAAGCGTTGTTCGGCGGCACCGTGCCGATCTGGGCACATATGCTCGGCGTCGTCGCATCGTTTGCGATTTCGCTAGGCATTGCGTTGCTGTCGTGGCGGCTGATCGAGGCGCCGATTCTGCAGCTACGCGGATCACGCCATCATTCGGCCTCACCCAGCGGCCTCCCCTCACCTGATGCACTCCACGTGACCGAACCGGCCAAACGATAGAAGAACGCCTGTATCAAACATCCGCCACGGGACCGTGGCACGCGCATTGCGACCCGAGGGCTTATCTTCAGCAACTGGAGAGCATTGTGTCGAACACCGCCAATTCCCCGAACGAGCCTGATCGCCCAGCGGGCGAGGATCCCGGCAGTCCACCCGCCGAGGTCTCGAAGCCCATCGGCGATGCAATCCCGACTCCGGTCGAACCGGGCCTCGACCAGCCTCTGCCGAAGAAAGGCGAAACCCCCGAACCGGACCCGAGCATATCCGGCCAAGGGGGCGGCAACCCGTTGGGTGATACCGATGCGCCGCCGGGCGTGCCCGACCCGGGATCGTCCGACTTCGCGTAGCGCTGCGAAGCGACCGTCAGGCCGCTGCGGGCTCATGCACGATCTTCAACGTGCTCTTGTGCTCGGCAATCAGCCGATAGACAGTGTCGCCGGGCACGGTCTCGTGCTCGAGCAACTGCTCTGAAATGTCGCGCAGTACCGGCTCGTACGCGTGCAACAGCCCGTAGCAAAGTTCGTTGAGTTCCTTGAGCAGCACGTTCGCATGCTCGATTGCGCTCTTCATTTGCAGGCCCGCGTACTGCGACGGCAGCGCCGCGAGACTGAACAGATCGCCGTCGCTGTTGAAGCCGAACTTCGACACCATGTCGAGGCTGATGCGCGAGGCCTCCTGCAAGTCCGATGCGGCGCCGCTCGATGCTTCGGAGAACATCAGAATCTCCGCGTTGCGTCCGCCAAGCAGCACCTGGATTTCGTTGCGGATCTCCGTTTCGCGGTACAGGTGCTTGTCCTGCGCCTTCGTGATCAGCGCGACGCCGAGCGCGCCGCCGCGCGGCAGGATCGTCACTTCCTCGAGCACGCCGGTGCCGAGCAGCGCGGCGACCAGACCATGACCCGCCTCATGCACCGCGATGCGCTTGCGCTCGTCCTCGGTGAGCGCGCGCTCGGCGCCGCTCACGTCGCCGATGCGCGCGATCTTGATCGCTTCCATGAAGTGCTTCGCAGCGATTTCATTGTCGCCCGCCTTGCGCGCGATCAGCCCGGCCTGATTCACGACCATCGCGACGGTGGCCGGCGACAGTCCAGTGGTCAAACGCGCGAGCTGGTCGTAGTCGATATCCGCCGCTTTCGACTTCAGCCGCTGCGCGTAGAAACGGAAAATCTTCGCGCGGTCTTCGCGGTCCGGCAGACGCACCTGCACCGTGCGATCGAAACGGCCGGGGCGGCGCAACGCTTCGTCGAGATTGTCGGGATGGTTGGTCGCCGCCACCACGATCACGCCCTCGTTCGATTCGAAGCCGTCCATCTCCGCGAGCAGCTGGTTGATGATCCGGTTGCTTTCGGCTTCGACCGGGCCACCGCCGGTATCGGTGCGTTTCGCGAGACCGTCCGCTTCGTCGATGAAGATGACCGTCGGTGCGTTCTTGCGCGCGAGTTCGAACAGGTGCCGCACCTTCTGGATGCCGACGCCGTAGTACTTCGCGCTGAAATAGCTGCCGGTGATCGAAATGAAGTTCGCACCGCATTCGCCGGCCAGCGCCTGAGCGAGCCGCGTCTTGCCGACGCCGGGCGCGCCCACCATCAGGATGCCGCACGGCGCGCGCACGCCCAGCGACGAGAACTGCTTCGGATCGGACAGGTAACCGCGAATGTCGGCGAGCGCGGCCTTCGCTTCGTTCGCGCCGATCACATCGTCGAAACGCAGCGTCGGCGTTTCGCTGAGCAGCGTCGCGCCGCCCTTCATTTCGCGCCGCATGAACCACGCCATGCCGCCGATCAGCGCGAGCGGCAGCAGCACGCTCAGCGCATCGCGGAACTGCTCGAACAGTTGCGTCCAGCGCGCGCCATCGCTGTGGATATCGACGTCGGGCAGCCACACGAGCTGATACGCGGCGGCGTCGGAGCGCTCGCCCAGCAGCAGCGCGTGCGAGAAGGTGGCGTTGTGATCGGTGACGAAGTACTTCGAGCCGTCGCGCAGCGACACCAGAATTGCGTTGGGACTCACGCCGATCGCCGCGACGTTCGCATCGTGAATGTCGCGCAGCATCGTCGACGCGTCCTTCTCCTGATGCGTCCACGCGGATGCATCGTCACGCATCTGGCTCGCAATGCCGCTCAGCGCGGGCGCCTGCGGCTCGGCGCGATGCTGGAAATACCAGACGCCCCAACCGACCAGCACGGCGATCAGCACCGCCACAGCCGCCACCGCAATTTTGCGTGCGCGCTTCTTCCCAAGCGAATTATTTCCCGGCTTCATGAGTCGTTTCCAAAATGAGGACTGAACAAGCCCTTACTTAATCAAGCGGTCTGTCAAAATTACCTGTCGAAAGCGGAAGGTGGAGTCTGCGGAAAATCGGCTGAGGCGAAGCGCCACACGGAGGTGGCTTAAAGGACAATCCAGAAGGACGACGAGAAGTGCGTCCCGGTGAGCCGCGGTTGCCGAAGGCAGTATGCCCGGGTTACGCGTCTGTCAAATTCGCGGAAAAGGCCTCTTTGTACCGTCTATCCGGCCGTCGACACGCCGGAAGGGTGACGCGGCGAGCGCGCGAAAGGCGTCGCCGCATTGGCTCCGCCGCACAGTTTATCAGTGTAAAAAGCGGCGCGTGTTTTGAATGTCTATATCTAACCGCACCCCAATTAAAATCAGTCAGAATTACTGAGAAAAGGCGATTTAGAAAGAGTTAATTGATCTGAAAAATAGCGCGCGATTAAGTCAGGATTTTGAATCCGGCGGCCATCTCGGGCGGATGCGCGACGGGCCTCTGCGGGCCCGTTCGCGTCATCGCCGCTTTTCTCTCAGGTTCTGCTTTTTTGACGTCGGCGCCGGGCGGCGTCGACGGTGCTCTCCTCCCCTGCACTTCTTTCGGTCCTCGCGGACCACCCCGACATCTCAGACCGCCGTGCGCCGCACGACGATGGCCTGCGTCTGTGCCCGCAGGCGCAACAAGTCGCGCAGCTTCGCAATGCGCGAGCGCTGGCTATCGACAAGATGATGCGTATCCTCGAGCGCGCGAATGCGCCGCTCCCAATAGACGTGGTCGAGTTCACCGGATTGCGTCGCGCGTTTGCGCGTCGCGTAGCCGAGCACACTCTCGAGATGCTGCAAATGGCTATCCGCGAACTTCGCCGGAAGCCGCCCGCCGCGTTGCGCGGCTGTTTGCCTGCTCGTAAGGCTCATCTTCGCTCCCCCGCGTCCTGCTGTTGGCCCGATGACCTCGCCGCCTCGATCGCTCAAACCGAAAGCAATCCGCAATCTGCGCGTGTGACGTTAGCGCAGTTTTTGGCGCACGGCTTGACCGTGCGTCTCAAATTTGGACGCTTGCGTCAGAAATGCCGACTGGTATGGCCGTCTTTGCATGCCGAAACGGCTCGGCGCGCGGGATTGCCCGGCTGCGCGAAGCAGCGGACGAGCTGGTGCGCTGCCCGCTGCTCAGATCGCGAAACTCGCGGATGGATGGGGATGGGCAGCGCTCAAGCCGCGCGCGGCCGCCCCTTGCGCTTCGGCTCGACCGGCCGCACGACCGCCACTGCCGGCGCGACGCGCGGCGTGCGCTTGAAATACGGCGAGCTGAGGGTGGCCGCGCTCATGTCCGACGCGGCTTCGAGCAGCGCCGGCGCGAGCTCTTTGAGCCGCGCGTCCGGCAGGCGGCTCGTCGGCCCCGCGAGGCTGACGGTACCGACCACCAGCCCCGTCACCGGATGGCGGATCGCGGCCGCCATCGACGTCATGCCCGCCTCGTAGGTTTCGCTCGCGATGCCGTAGCCGCGCTTGCGCGCGCCGGCCAGGTCCTGCAAAAACTGCTGGATCGTCTTCGGCGCCTTCGGCCCGCGCGGGCCCGCTTTGCCGATGCCGCCCTGGCGCGACACGAGTTCGAGCGCTTCCTCGTCGCTCATGCTCGCGAGCCACGCCTGGCCGCTCGCAGTGCAATGCAGCGGCGGACTGCTGCCCATGTCCGGGTCGTAGCGCAGCCCGGAGCGCGCCCCCTGTGCCTTGCCGACGAACGTGATGTGATCGTCCTCGATCACGCCCAGGCGCGCGAGTTCGCCCGACGCGCTCGCGAGCCGATCCAGCACCGGCTGCGAAATATCGAGCACGCCGGCCGTGGACAGCCACATCAGCCCGAGCGACACCAGCTTCAGCGCAAGCACATACTCGCCGTGCTCATCCTGACGCACGTAGCCTTCGTCGCTCAGTTCCGCGAGCAGCCGATGCGTGCCGCTGCGCGGGATGTTCAGCGTGTCGGCGATCGCGGCCAGCTGCATGCTGCCGCCCTGCTTCGCCAGCAATTCGATGATGGCCAGCGCCCGCTCGAGATTCCCCGCCATGATCCACTCTCATTCGATTCGAATCCCACATGAGAACATGATTCCACATCGGAATTCAAGGGCACGACGGGCGCGGGTTCCGGCGCGCTCAATGCCCGATGCCCGCGCTCACGCGCAGCAACGGCCCGCGATGCCGCGCGCCCTTGAGCAGCACCGCCGCCGCGCCGACCGCCGCGGGCAAGGCGAGCGAAGTGAACACTTGGCTGAAGCCCCAGTTCGCGTGCAGCATGCCGGCGCCGAGCATCGCGCCCGCGATCCCGCCGAAGCGGCCGATGCCGAGCATCCAGCTGGTGCCGGTCGCGCGCATTCGCGTCGGATACGAGCTTGCCGCCAGTGCGCAGAACCCGGTGTTGGAGCCGTTCATGCAATAGCCCATCCAGAACGCGAGCACCGCCATCATCGTGATGCCGTGACCCGGCAGCCCCATCGCCCACGCGAGCACGCCGCCCGCGAACACGGTTGCGCCGAGCGCGCGGTGCGCGTTGAAGCGGTCCATCAGCCAGCCGATCGCGAGGGAGCCGAGCGTGCCGCCCGCCTGAAACAGCGCGCCGACCAGCGCTGCCTCGCCGAGTGTGAAGCCCGCACCGCGAATCAGCGTCGGCAGCCAGCTACCGAGCAGGTACACCGTCAGCAGTCCCGCGAAATAGCAGATCCACAGCATCACGGTGCCGAACGCGTAATCGCGCGACAGGATCAGCCGCACCGGACTGCGCTCGCTGTTCGATGCCTGCTGCGCGACGGCGGGCACCACGAAGCGCGTCGCGTGGTCGGCGATCCCGCGCTCGATGCGGTTCAGCACCGCGACGAGGCGCGCGCGCCGCGCGTCCTTCAGCGCGAGAAAGCGCGCCGATTCCGGCAGCCAGCGAATCATCAACGGCACGTACAACACCGGCAGCACGCCGCCGAGAATCAGCACCGAGCGCCAGCCGTGCGCGGCGATCAGCCATGCGCTGATAAAGCCGCCGCCGGCCGCGCCGAGCGTGAAGCCGCAGAACACGGTCGTCACCATCAACGCGCGGCAGCGCTGCGGCGCGTATTCGGCCATCAGCGTCGCCGCGTTCGGCATCGAAGCACCGAGCCCGAGGCCGGTCAGAAAGCGCAGCACGGTCAGCTCGCCGATGTTCGTCGCAAACGCGGAGCCGAAACTCCACACGCCGAAGAACAGTACCGCGCAGGTCATCACGGTCTTGCGGCCGAAGCGGTCCGCGAGCGGCCCCGCGCACAGCGCGCCGAACGCGAGGCCGAGCAGGCCGCCGCTCATCACCGGGCCGAGCGCATCGCGCGGAATCGCCCACGCGCTCGACAACGCCGGCGCGATAAAGCCGACCATCACGGTGTCGAGCCCATCGAGCGTGACGATGAACATGCACATCAGCAATACGAGAATCTGAAAGCGCCCGATACGGCGTTCGTCGAGCCATTGCTGTACGTCGAGTGCGCGCGACGCGGACGTGCCGTGCCGCGGCGCCTTGCTTGAAGGTTCCATGCCTGCTGTCTCCTGACCTTTCATCGTGATCGATTGGGCAAGCCGGTCCCTCGCGCCTCTTTGCCGTGCGCTATCGTGAAGGACCAGCCGGGGGTGAACTGCGGTTTGCGGTTACATCATGACGTGATGGATGACGGCGTCGCCGCGTAAGTCCGTTCGAGCAGAGCGAGCGTCGCCTCGCGCAGCCTGCGTGCGCGTTCGAGCGCGGACGCGGTTTTCGCCCATTGCTGCGTCGGCACTTCAAGGCTGATCGGCAGGTCGTCGGGCAGCGCGCGCAGAATGCCGGCGAGATCGAGGCCGCCCTCGCCCGGAATCATGCGCTCGCAACGCGCTTGGTACAGCAGCGTGTCGAGATCGGCTGGCCGCTCGGCCGGCGCGTCGCAGAACTGCACGTAGCCGAAGTACTCGCGCGGCAACGCGCGCAACGTACCCGTCGACGTCCCCGCGCGATCGAAGTGGATCGGATCGACGATCAGCCCGGTGTTGCGCCGCGCGGCCGCCTTCACGATGCGCGCGCCTTGCGTGACGTCCTTCACGTCGGTCCACGGCATCGGTTCGAGCGATGGCGCGAGGCCGCGCGGTTCGGCCAGTTCGCACAATTGTGCGAGCCGCTCGGCGGTGCGCGCTTCGTCGGGATCGTTGCCCGCGACCAGCACGTAGCGCGCACCGAGTTCGGCGGCGGTGTCGAGCATCGGCAGAAATGCGTTCACGTCGGTGTCGGGCTTCAGGCGCAGAATTTCGACGTCGAGCACCTTGACGCCTGTGTCACGCACACGCGCGAGCGTTTCGCGTTTCAATGCGCCCGGGCTAATGATGTCGTGGCGCACTTCGTGATCGGTGGCGGGCACGAGGCGCAGGCCGACGTAGTCGTAGCCGGCTTGCGCGGCGCACTCGACCATCTGCGGCGGGCTCAGTTCGAGCACGGTCAACGCCGACAGCGACAGCGCGCGCGAGTTGGGCTGAGTCATGTCGTCTCCTCGAGTTCAGCGCAGCGGCGAGAACGGCGCCGGCACACAGATCGTCGACTCCATCGTCGTCAGATGGGCAGGCCCGCCCTTCGGCGGCCACATGCCGTCCTTCACCGCTTCGGCGCGAATTCGCCAACGCTCGTCGACGCTCGCATACGGCCACATGTTCAGGAAGCGCGGCACGGCGCCGTCGAGCGCATACATCGCGCCGACCAGCGGCGAGCGCCGCGTGCGCTCGGGCACCGCCTTTTCCCAGGCGTCGATCGTGTGCTGCAGGCTCGCGAGCTTGGTGCCGTACACGCGCATCTCGTAGATGCCGCCATGCACGGCCGGCTCGATCGGCGGCAAAAAGGGGAACAGCGCATAGCTGTCGATCTTCACGTCGGTGACGAATTCGCCGCAGCCGAACGGATTGCCTTCGAGCAGCATACGCTTGCGCTCCGCGATCAGCGACGCTTCGGAATCGAAGCCGCGTAGCACCAGCACCTGCCCGAGCGCGCCGATATCGGAGTACCAGCAGCCGAGCAGCTTCGAGCCCGGTGCGTCGCCATGGGCCTGGATGTTTTCGAACACCTGTGCGTTGGCGCCGATCTTGACGCTGAGCGTAACGAGGTCGTAGAGAGTCATCAGATGCGTCCTTGTGACGGGATGGAGGAATTCGGAGTGGGTTCGGTGCGCGCGGCACGGGCCAGACCATCGGCCTGCGCCGCGCCGGCGAGCGACAGCCCAGCCAGATACCCGAAAGTCATCGCGGGTCCGAGCGTGATGCCGCCGCTTGGATAGCAGCCGCCCATCATGCTCGCGCTATCGTTGCCGACCGCGTACAGACCCGGCACCGCCCGGCCCGCGTCGTCGAGCACGCGCGCGGCGGCATCGGTGGCGAGGCCAGCGAACGTGCCGAGGCTGCCCGGCAGCAGCTTCACCGCATAGAACGGACCGTGTTCCAGCGGCGCGTTGCAGGGGTTCGGCTTGTGGCGTGCATCGCCCTGCACGCGGTTGTATGGCGTCGAGCCTTTGTGAAACTGCGGATCGAAGCCGTCTTTCGCGTAACTGTTGTAGGCCGCGACCGTCGTTTGAAGTCCTTGGGGATCGATGCCGCACTGGCTTGCGAGTTCGGCGAGGCTGTGCGCGCGCCGCAGGTAACCGGAGCGGCGATATGGCGCGGTCGGGAATGGAAACGGCTTCGAAAAGCCGAGCCCGTAACGGCGCTGGAAACGGTGATCGCAGATCAGCCATGCGCAGACTTCGTCGCCCGCCGGCGTCGTGCCGATCAGCGCATTGATGAAGTCGTGATACGACGACGCTTCGTTGACGAAGCGCCGGCCCGCGCGCGTGACCGCGATCACGCCCGGCTTCGCGCGCTCGATCAGATGCGGAAACGCGACCGCGGCCTCGCCGCTCTTGCGCGGCACCAGCGACACCGGTGCCCACGCCGCCGGCGTTTCCAGCGACGCGTCGAAATGCGCGCCGACCGCTTCGCCGAGACGAATGCCGTCGCCGGTATTGGTCAGTGGTGCGGCGGACCAGTGCTCGCGACCCGACGGCGTATAAGCGAAGGTTTGCGCGCGCCGCGCAACGTCATGCGGATAACCGCCGCACGCGAGCACGACGCCGCGCGCTGCGCGCACCTCGTGAGCGACACCGTCGATCTCGACGCGCGCACCGGTGACGCGCGCACTCGCGGCGCCGCCTTCGCGCAGCAAAGCAACCGCTTTCGCGTTGGTACGCAAATCGACCGCGCGGTCATGCGCCGACTTCAGCAGACGCGCGACCAGCGCATTGCCGTTGACCAGATGCATCGAGCGGCCATAGCGGAACTTGTCTGTCGCGAACGCGGCGAGCCGGCGCAGCACATGCACGGCCGAACGCGGCGAGCGCGTCGCGTTGAAGAAATGCGCGAGGTCCTGGCCCGACGCGATCGCCATGCCCTTCAGCGTCACGACGTCGAGCGCGGGACGCAAGCGCTCGATCAGCGCACCGAGCTCGCGGCCATCGAACGGCATCGCGCAGACCGAGCGGCCCCCCGTCATCGCGCCCGGCGTCGTATGAAAGTCGGGAATACGATTGCCGTCGATGAAACGCACCGCCGTCTCGCGCTCGAAAAACTCGATCATCTCCGGACCGTGTTCGAGCAGCGCGTCGACCTTCTCGGGGTCGTAGTGCGCGCCGAGTTCGTTGCGCAGATAGGTGCGCGATGCGTCGGATTCTTCGACGATGCCCGCGCGCGTCGCGAGCGGATTGCGCGGAATCCACATCCAGCCGCCCGACCATGCGCTCGTGCCGCCGAACACGTCGGCCTTCTCGGCCACCATCACGCGCAGCCCTTGCGTGGCTGCCGTCACCGCGGCAGCCAGTCCCGCCGCGCCGGAACCCAGCACCAGTACATCGCATTCGAGAATCGGTTCGCGCTTCATCGCCATTCGCTTCGTCGGTTGGGACAATCCATGTTGCTGCATTTGTTGAATACCTATTCCGCTTTCTAACTTCGTTCGAACCAGGCGTGCCCCTGGTTCGTCAGACGATCTTTTCGTTGGCGGCGGCCTCAGCGGTACCGCGCGCAACGAACGACGCCGGATCGTTCCGCGCGGCTTTGGCGCGCGCCGCCGCGTCGCGCGCCGCCAGATACGCGAACGCGAGCCCCGGTCCAAGTGTGATGCCGGGCGCCGGGTAGACACCGCCCATCACCGATTGCATGTCGTTGCCGCACGCATACAGGCCGCCGATCGGCTGGTCGTCGCGATTCAGCACGCGGGCCTTGTCGTCGCTGACGAGGCCGGTCGCAGCGCCGATATCGCCGGGGTACAGGCGCACCGCGTAAAACGGCGCACGCACGATCAGGCCGAGGCACGGATTCGGGCCGGGCCAGTTCGCGTCGCCGTTGGCGCGCTGATAGTCGGTCGTGCCGCGCTGGAATTCCGGGTCGACGCCAGTTTTCGCGTAGTCGTTGATCCGCGCGACGCTGTCGGCGAGACCCGCCGCGTCGATGCCGAGCTTGGCGGCGAGTTCGTCGAGCGTCGCGGCTCGCGTCAGATACCCGTCCGCGAGAAACGGCGCGAGACCCTTGCCGCCCGGCCGCACCATGCCGAGCCCGTATTTGCGCAGGCCTTCCGCATCGGTGACGAGATAGGCGGGCACCGATGGGGTGTTGCGATGCGCTTCCTGCATCGCGATGCCGAACAGGTGATACGACGTGTTTTCGTTCAGAAAGCGCCGTCCCTGCTGATTGACGACGATCATGCCGGGCTTGCCGCGATCCATGATGAAGTGCGGGAACACCGCGGTCGTGCCGTCCGCGCGCTGGCGTATCGACACCGGCGCCCAGAACGCGTTGCTGAGCGCGCCCTCGCCGTAACGCGCGCCCGCCGCGAGCGCGAGATCCTGCGCGCTGCCGGTATGGCCCGGCGCGCCCGGACACCACGTCAACTCCGCACCCGGCAGCATCGCGCGGCGCCTTTGCGGATGCCGGTTGAAACCGCCGCTCGCGAGAATCACGCCACCCGTGACCGAGATTTGCCGACGCTGCCCGTTCTGGCTCAGCGTGATGCCGTCGATCGTGCCGCGCGCGTTCGTGCGCAACGCTTCGAGCGTCGTGCTCACGAGCACCGTGACGTCGCGCGCGAGCAGCGAAGAAAGCAGCCGGCCGATCAGTGCATTGCCCATCACCAGACGCGTGCCGCGCGGCCAGCTGATGCGGTCGCGCGCATGCCGTGCAAGCAGTCTCACAGCGTGGCGCAGCGACCGGAACGACTTCGTCATGTTCAGCAGATGCCCGACGTCGTCGCGATCGACCATCATGCCGCCGAGCACCGTGAACTCGGGGATCGGCGGACGGATCAGCGCGAAGTGACGGCCGAGCTTGCGGCCGTCGAACGCGAGCGGTTCGAGCGCGCGGCCGCGCAGCGTCGAGCCTTCGAGCTCCGACAGATAGTCCGGGTGAAATGGCCGCGCCCGATACTTGACGTCCGAATTCGCCTCGATATGCGCGACCGCACGCGGTCCCGCCTGTAGGAACGCACGACGCAACGCTTCGCTGCTGCGCTCGCCGACCGCGCGGCGTAGAAAGCCCTCGGCGTTGGCGCTGCTGTCGTCGGGATTGATCGACGGGCCGTGCGGCGAGTTCGGTATCCATGTGGTGCCGGCCGAGTACGCGGTCGTGCCGCCCACGTATTCGGTGCTTTCGATCAGCAGCACGCGCGCGCCGTCGATCGCGGCGAACAGCGCCGCCGACATGCCCGCCCCGCCCGCGCCGATTACCACCACGTCGAAGGCTTCGTTCCGCTGCAAATCGCTCAATGTCTCCACCATTTGCCGCTCCTTGTGTGCTCGTGCGTTGCATCCGGCCGCAGCAGCGGTTCCGGATTTTTCGCAATAGCTAGAATTTGCTTTGCTATTGGAATACTATTCCAGTATTGAGAAAAAGCAAAGTTTTCTGAACACACTCGACAACAGGCAACACATGACGTCCGGCATCGGGCACGATGCGAACGGGGCACCCATTTCAGGAGATTCGACTATGCAGCAGGCTGGAAACTCTTCGTTCGCGGCGTCGCTCGACGCGGGTCTGAGCGGCGCGACGCGTGTGTATTTCATCGTCGGCGATCCGATTGCGCAGGTGCGCTCGCCGTCGGGCGTGACCGCCGCGTTGCGTTCGGCCGGCCGCGATGCGCTGGTGGTGCCCGCGCACGTCGCGCCCGCCGATCTGCCCGCGTTTTTCGCGGGCATCGCGCCGATGCGCAACGTCGACGGCGTGATCATCACGGTGCCGCACAAGTTCAGCGCAGTCAGCTATTGCGCGACGCTCGCCGAAGAAGCCGCGTTCCTCGGCGCGGTCAACACACTGCGCCGCAACGCCGATGGCGGCTGGCATGGCGGCATGTTCGACGGCACCGGCTTCGTCGCAGCGCTCGTCGCCGCGGGCTGCGAGTTGCACGGCAAACGCGCGCTGCTAGTCGGCGCAGGCGGCGCGGGCTCGGCGATCGGTCATGCGTTGATTCAGAGCGGCGTCGGCTCGCTCGACGTGCGCGACAACGACGCCGAACGCACCAGTTCGCTGACCGCGCGGCTCAATGCGCTCGGCCGCGGCACGGCACGCGGCTCGGCGCCCGAACTGGACTTGACCGGGTACGACGTGGTCGTCAACGCGTCGCCGCTCGGCATGCGCGTGGGCGATCCGTTGCCGATCGACGTCGCGCGCTTGCCGGCTACGACTTTCGTCGGCGACGTCGTAACGAAGCCGCCACTCACGCCGCTGATCGAAGCGGCTCGCGCGCGCGGCTGCCCGACCGTGACGGGCACGCAGATGTTCGAACGCGTGCGCGATCGGATGGTGGAGTTTCTGCTGGAGACGTCGCCGTCAGCGTGACGGCGCAAAAGAAGCAGGCTTGCGCTGCTACACTGGCGCGAAATTACCCGCACGAAATGCGGCGCAATCCTGCGCCGCGTTCACATCGCCCTTGCGCGCCAACCCATGCTTCGATTCGACAACCTCAGCAAGCGCTATAGCGACCGAATCCTGTTCGAAGGACTGCACTTCGACGCGACGTCCGGCTGCGTCGCGTTAAACGATGAATCCGGCAGCGGCAAATCGACGTTGCTCGCCATCCTCGCTGGCGCGCTCCAAGCCGAGAGCGGCGACGTATGGCTCGGCGGCCATTCGCTGCGTACCGCGCCGCATGCCGCGCAAGCGTTGCTCACGTACGTGCCGGAAGACAATATGAGCTGGCCCGATCAGACCGGCCGCGATTATCTGCGGCAGATCGCGTCGGCGCGACGCACCCCGCTGACCGACGACGTGCTCGCGCTCGCCGAACGCTTCGGCCTCGCGCCGCATCTGGACAAACGCTTCGAGCAGATGTCGTACGGCAGCCGCAAAAAGGTGTTTCTGACGGCGGCCGCGCTCGGCGACACCCGCGTGCTGATCGCCGACGAACCTGCCGGCGGACTCGACGCGTCCGCGCGCACGGTGCTCGCGGAGCTGTTCAGAACGCTCGGCACGACGCGCACGGTGTTTTTCACGAGTTACGACGAAGGGTTCACGCAGGCCTGCGAGGCGACGCGTGTCTGTTTCGCGGACCTCGCGAGGCACCCATGAACTGGAACGGTCGCGCGCGCCATGCCTTGGCCGAGCGCGAACATTCAATCCTCAGATCGCCACGCAAATCTTGCCGAAGTGCGCACCCGATGCCTCGTGCCGGAACGCGTCGGCGAGCTTGTCCAGCTCGAACGTGCTGTCGATCACCGGCTTGATGCCGGTTGTCTCCAGCGCGCGCACCATGTCGATCTGATCCTGCCGGCTGCCGACGATCAAACCTTGCAGACGCTGTTGCCGCGCCATCAGATGCGCGGTCGGCACCGGACCCGAGCGGCCAGTCAGCACGCCGATCAGCGCGATATGCCCGCCGATGCGGCATGCGGTGATCGACTGCGGCAGCGTGCCGGGACCGCCCACTTCGATCACGTGATCGACGCCGCGCCCGTTGGTGATGTGACGCACTTCTTTGCCCCACTCGGGATTGTCGCGATAGTTGATCGTATGGTCGGCACCGAGTTCGCGCAGCTTCGCGAGCTTCGCATTCGACGACGACGTCGCGATCACCGACGCCCCCATCGCCTTCGCCATCTGCAAGCCGAAGATCGACACGCCGCCGGTGCCGAGCACCAGCACACTGCTGCCCGCCTTCAACTGACCATCGACGACCAGCGCGCGCCACGCGGTCAGCCCCGCCGTGGTCAGCGTCGCCGCTTCGGCGTGGCTATAGCCGGCCGGCGCGTGCGTGAAGTAGTGGCTCGGCAGCACGACGACTTCGCGCGCGTAGCCGTCGACGCCGTCGCCGGGGGTGGTCGAAAAATCGCCGATTGCGGGCGAGCCGTTTTCCCAGTGCGGGAAGAAGCACGATACGACGTGATCGCCGGGCTTGAACTCGCGCACGCCCGCGCCGACCGCTTCGACGACGCCCGCGCCATCGGCCATCGGAATGCGGCCCGCTTCGGCCGGCAGATTGCCGCTGACGATGCCGTAGTCGTGGTAGTTCAACGAGCTTGCGCGAATGCGCACGCGAATCTGGCCGGCCCCGGGCTGACCGGGATCGGGCAGATCGACGACCTGCAGGCTATCGACGGTGGCGGGTGAACCGATTCTGACGGCTTTCATGTTTTTCATTCCTTGATGAGTAGTGTGTGATAGGTGTCGGGCGCGCATGCGCGATGCCCGCGCGAGCGCTGCGCTATCTGACGGTCTGGATGACCTCGAAGCCTTCGAATTCCGGGTGGCCGAGATACAGCACGCGGCTTTCGTTACCGGCACTGCGATGCGCGGCGCGAAACGCGTCGGACTTGGTCCATGCCTCGAACGATGCCTGGTCGCGCCAGATCGTATGGCTCGAATAGAGCACGTGATCTTCCTTGCGCGGTCCCTTCAGCAAATGAAATTCCACGAAGCCCGGCACCTCTTTCAGATGGGTGTCGCGCGTGGTCCACAGATGTTCGAAGGCGTCTTCGGAGCCGGGCGCCACTTTGAAGCGGTTCATCGCGATGTACATACTGTCAGCCTCGTTGAGTGAGTGATGCTGCCAATGATGCTGGATTGGTCATCCGGTGGCGTTTCATTATAGGCGTGCATTGCTTTGGCTTCGCTTGACCTTGCCACGGTGGGAAGCTCCACGATGTCCGACGTGACCGTTAGAATCGCGCGGATCACTCGCCACTTTCTTCAACAACGGAAATCGAATATGAAAAACCTTCGCGCGGTGCGCGCTCTCTGTCTGTTCGGCGGTTTGGCATTCGCGGCGGCGGCTCTGCCCGCTCACGCGCAACATCAGGGCATGCCCGGCATGAATATGCAGGATTCGGCGCATGCTGACGCGGGCGCTTCGACGCAAGCCTTCAAGGCCGCCGACGAACGCATGATGCATGACATGAGCGCCCCCGAATACACGGGCGACGCCGACCGGGATTTCGTCGCGCACATGATTCCGCATCACCAGGGCGCGATCGAGATGGCGCAGGCGGAATTGAAATATGGCAAGGACCCCGAGATCAAGAAACTCGCGCGCGACATCATCAAGGCGCAGCATGACGAGATCGAGTTCATGCGGCGCTGGCAGGAAAAGCACGGCGGCAAGTAACGCGCCGCGAGCATCACCAGCGTGGGTGCTTGCACAGCAGCGGCGACATCGCGATCAGACCGATGATCGGCCCCGGCAGCAGCAGCCACGCGACGCGCACGTCGAGCGCGTGAAACACGCTGGTCGACCACAGGATCGAGCAGGCGGACAGGAAAAAGCCGAAGCTGTTTTGCAGCGTCAGCGCGCCGCCGATCTTGTCGGCGGGACAGGCCTTCACGGACAGCGCCGAAAACTGAGGCGAATCGGCGATCACGCTGATGCCCCACACGAGTAGCAGCGCAAGCTGCGCGGCAGTGCCGAGCCCGGTGGTCAGCGGATACATCGCGCACAGCGTGCCCGATATCGACAGCGCAAGCGCGGCGGTGCGCGCGCTGCCGACCGCCTGGCTGAGTCTGCCGCCGAACAGACAGCCGAGCGCGCCGATCGCGATGATCAGGAACGACCACAACGCGACGGTACCGGGCGTCGCCGGCGCACCGCTCGCGAACGCGCGCTGCACGAGCAGCGGCGTCAGCGTCCAGAACGCGTACAACTCCCACATGTGACCGAAATAGCCGAGCGCGGCCGAGCGAAACTCGCTGATGCGCACGACCTGTCCGACGCCCGCCGACAAACCGAAGCGCCGGTTGCCCGAGCGCCGCGCGTGCGGCCCCTCGCCGAGCATGAACACCAGCAGCGCGCCGATCATCGCGAGCCCCGACGAAGTGAGCACCACGGTTTGCCACGGCACACCCGACAGCAACGCACGGATCGCATGCACCGACGCCGTGCCGAGCGTCAGCATCGCCACGAGCAACGCGAGAGTCTGCGCGGCGCGGCGCGGGTCCCATGTCACGAGCAGTTTCATGCCGAGCGGATAGATGCCCGCGAGCGCGACGCCCACGCCGAAGCGAAACACGAGCGCCGACGCGAGCCCGCTGCTGCACAGCGCAAATAGCGCATTCAAGGTCGCGCCGAGCAGGCCGCAGACGGCGAACACCCTGCTCGCCGACAGGCGATCAGCGAGTCCGGTGGTCGCCGACAGCAAGGTCCCGACGATGAAGCCGGCCTGCACCGCATTCGTCAGCCAGCCGATATCGGACGCGCTCAATTGCCATGCGATCTGCAGATCGCGCATCGCACCGTTCGCGCTGAACCACAACGAGGTGCCGAGCAATTGGGCAATCGCGATCACGAGCACGGCGCGTTTGGCACGCGCGTTGTCGCGCGCCGCATCGGCGGAATTCGTTGCGTCGGCGTCCAGCCTGTTCTGCATCGGGCCTCCTCTGCGTCGGGTCTGAGTCGGCCGCTGGGATTAGTTATGGGCGCGGCCGTCTAGAGCGGCCATTGTAGACGACGCGTCGGTTCGCAGCGGCCGATGCGGCGGCTGCGGCGCCCCCGGATCGGGGAGTTAGCGGAACACGAGCCGTGTCCACGTCACGCCGCTGTCGCGGTTGGCCTGTTGAACGGATGACGTGCGCAACTCGCGCACCAGTGTCAGGCCTCGCTCACTCGCCAACTGGATCGTTTCATCGGCGGTGACGTCGAACATACGGCGGCCGGCGGGAACCGGCCCGTGCCGCAGCGACATGATCAACACGCCGCCTTCGCGCAGCAACGACGCAACGCGGGGCATCGCGCGTTCGCGCTGCCGCGCATCGAGATGCATCCAGACGGCGGTGAGCATGACCACGTCGAAAACGATGCGCCTGGCTATCAGTAGCGCAAGATCGGGAAGGCTGTCGTCGAGCCATTCGATGCGCTCGCTCGGATGCATCTCGCGCGCCGCGTTGCGCAATGCGTCGACCGGTTCGACCGCGAGCACCGTATGTCCCATCGCCGCGAGCGCAGCCGCATCCGTGCCGATGCCCGCGCCGATATCGACGATCCGCGACGGCGCCTGAGGTATCCAGTCGAGAATCGGCCGATGCCGATCGGCGAACGACAGCGTGCGCCATCGTTCGATCAGCGCTTCGGCCTGCTCCACGTAGCCTTCCGTGCCGCTGACATCAGCCGACATCGCGCCGCCTCAGCCCTGCTGCGGCACCCGAACCCAACCCTCCATCAGCACGCGCGCGCTGCGGCTCATCATCGCCTTCGTGACGACCCACTCGCCGTCTTTCAGACTCGCCTGCGCGCCAACGCGCAACGTGCCCGACGGATGCCCGAAGCGCACCGACTCGCGCTCGCCGCCGCCCGCCGCCTGGTTGACGAGCGTGCCCGCGATCGCCGCCGCGGTGCCGATCGCGACCGCCGCCGTGCCCATCATCGCGTGATGCAGCTTGCCCATCGACATCGCGCGCACCAGCAGATCGACGTCGCCCGCGCGCACCGGCTTGCCGCTCGACGCCACGTAATCGACCGGCTTCGCGACGAACGCGATCTTCGGCGTGTGCTGCCGCGTTGCGATCTCGTCGAGATTCTTGATGAGGCCCATGCGCAGCGCGCCATGCGCGCGAATCGTCTCGAACATCGCGAGCGCTTTCGCGTCGCTATTGATCGCGTCCTGCAACTCGGTGCCCTTGTAGCCGATCGCTTCGGCGTCGACGAAAATCGTCGGGATGCCCGCGTTGATCATCGTCGCCTTCAGCGTGCCGACGCCGGGCACTTCGAGGTCGTCGACGAGGTTGCCGGTCGGGAACATCGAGCCGCCCGCGCCTTCTTCGTCGGCGGCCGGGTCCATGAATTCGAGCGGCACTTCGGCAGCCGGGAAGGTCACGCCGTCGAGTTCGAAGTCGCCGGTTTCCTGCACCGCGCCATCGGTCATCGGCACGTGCGCGATGATCGTCTTGCCGATGTTGGCCTGCCAGATGCGCACGATCGCGACGCCGTCACGCGGCACGCGGCTTGCATCGACGAGGTCCGCGCTGATCGCGAACGGTCCCACCGCAGCCGAAAGGTTGCCGCAATTGCCGCTCCAGTCGACGAACGCCTTGTCGATCGACACCTGACCGAACAGATAGTCGACGTCGTGATCGGGCCGACTGCTGCGCGAAATGATCACGGTCTTGCTGGTGCTCGAGGTCGCGCCGCCCATGCCGTCGATCTGCTTGCCGTACGGATCGGGACTGCCGATCACGCGCATCAGCAGCGCGTCGCGCGCGGCGCCCGGCCGTTGCGCGGCCTCGGGCAGATCCTGCAGACGGAAAAACACGCCCTTGCTGGTGCCGCCGCGCATGTAGGTGGCCGGAATCCTGATCTGGGGTGAGTGCATGAAAGTGTCCTCAGATGACATGTTCTTTGATGAGGAAGGGCGATGCGGCATATCAAGCCGCATCGCCCTCTTCTGCTATGACGTTCAGTGCAAAACGCGCTTCAAGCCATCAAGCCGCCGCTCGGGTCGACTCGAGAAAGTCCTGCGCGAAACGCTGCAGCACGCCGCCCGCTTCGTAGATCGACACTTCTTCGGCCGTGTCGAGCCGGCACGTCACCGGCACCTCGACGCGCTCGCCATTGCGGCGATGAATCACCAGCGTCAGATCGGCGCGCGGCTTGCGCTCGCCGATCACGTCGAAGGTCTCGGTGCCGTCGATGCCGAGCGTCAGGCGATTCACGCCCGGCTTGAATTCGAGCGGCAACACGCCCATGCCGACGAGGTTCGTGCGGTGAATCCGCTCGAAGCCTTCCGCGACGATCGCTTCGGTGCCCGCGAGCCGCACGCCCTTCGCGGCCCAGTCGCGCGACGAACCCTGGCCGTAGTCGGCGCCCGCGATCACGATCAGCGGCTGCTTGCGCTCCATATACGTTTCGATCGCTTCCCACATGCGCGTTACCTTGCCCTCGGGCTCGATGCGCGCGAGCGAACCGGCCTTCACGTGGCCGTTCTCGATCACCATCTCGTTCTTCAGCGTCGGGTTCGCGAAGGTCGCGCGCTGCGCGGTCAGGTGATCGCCGCGGTGCGTCGCGTACGAGTTGAAGTCGTCTTCGGGCAGGCCCATCTTCGTCAGGTATTCGCCGGCCGCGCTGTCGGGCAGAATCGCGTTCGACGGCGACAGGTGGTCCGTCGTGATGTTGTCGCCGAGCACCGCTAACGCGCGCATGCCCTTGAGCGTGCGCTCGCCGGCGAGCGCGCCTTCCCAGTACGGCGGACGGCGAATATAAGTGCTTTGCGCGCGCCAGTCGTACAGCGGGTCGGCCTTCGCGCCGGTGTCGGCGGACAGCGCGAACATCGGTTCATACACCTTGCGGAATTGCTCCGGCTTAACGCTCGCCGCGACGATCGCATCGATCTCCGCATCCGACGGCCACAGATCTTTCAGCGTGACCGCATGACCGTCGGCATCGACGCCGAGCACGTCCTTTTCGATGTCGAAGCGGATCGTGCCCGCGATCGCATAAGCGACGACCAGCGGCGGCGACGCGAGAAACGCCTGCTTCGCATACGGATGGATGCGGCCGTCGAAGTTGCGGTTGCCCGACAGCACGGCGGTCGCATACAGATCGCGCTCGATCACTTCCTTCTGGATCACCGGATCCAACGCGCCGGACATGCCGTTGCACGACGTGCACGCATACGCGACCACGCCGAAGCCGAGCTGTTCGAGTTCCGGCAGCAGCCCTGCCTCTTCCAGATACAGCGTGACCGCCTTCGAGCCCGGCGCGAGCGAGCTCTTGACCCACGGCTTGCGCACGAGACCGCGCCGGTTCGCATTGCGTGCGACGAGGCCCGCCGCGATCATGTTGCGCGGATTGTTCGTGTTGGTGCAGCTGGTGATCGCGGCGATGATCACCGCGCCGTCCGGCATCAGACCCGGCTCGTTCTCGACCTTGCCGCTGACGCCGCGCGCGGCCAGCTCCGACACCGGCAAGCGGCGATGCGGATTCGATGGACCTGCCAGCGTGCGCACCACGGTCGACAAATCGAACTTCAGGACGCGCTCGTACTCGGCGTGCTTCAGCGTATCGGCCCACAAGCCAGTGTGTTTCGCATACGTTTCGACGAGCTTGACGAGTTCGTCGTCGCGGCCGGTCAGCTTCAGATAGCGAATGGTCTGCTCGTCGATGTAGAACATCGCGGCGGTCGCGCCGAACTCCGGCGCCATGTTCGCGATCGTCGCGCGATCGCCCAGCGTCAGGTTCGCCGCGCCTTCGCCATAAAACTCCAGGTAGGCGCCGACCACCTTCTGCTTGCGCAAGAACTCGGTCAATGAAAGCACCACGTCGGTCGCGGTGATGCCCTCCCCCGGCTTGCCGCTCAGCTCCACGCCGACGATATCGGGCAGCCGCATGTACGACGCGCGGCCGAGCATCACGCTTTCCGCTTCGAGACCGCCGACGCCGATTGCGATCACGCCGAGCGCATCGACCATCGGCGTGTGCGAGTCGGTGCCGACCAGCGTGTCGGGAAACGCGACGCCGTCCTTCACCTGCACGACCGGACTCATCCGTTCGAGGTTGATCTGATGCAGGATGCCGTTGCCCGGCGGAATCACATCGACGTTGCGGAACGCGCGCTTGGTCCAGTTGATGAAGTCGAAGCGGTCTTCGTTGCGGCGGTCTTCGATCGCGCGATTCTTCGCGAACGCGTCCGGATCGAAACCGCCGCATTCAACGGCCAGCGAGTGATCGACGACCAGCTGCGTAGGCACCACCGGATTCACCAGCGACGGATCACCGCCTTGCGCGGCGATCGCATCGCGCAAGCCCGCCAGATCGACGAGCGCGGTCTGGCCCAGAATGTCGTGGCACACGACGCGCGCCGGAAACCACGGGAAATCGAGCTCGCGCTTGCGCTCGATGATCTGTTTCAGCGAAGCGGTCAGCGTCACCGGATCGCAGCGGCGCACCAGGTTTTCGGCGAGCACACGCGACGTGTACGGCAGCTTGTCGTAGGCGCCGGGCTCCATCGCGTCGACCGCGGCACGCGTATCGAAGAAGTCGAGTTCGGTGCCCGGAAGGCGTTTGCGGTTGGCAGTATTCATGGCGTAGGGACAGGACGGTTATCAGCCGCCGGACGGTATGCCGGCGGCCTCCGGGAGCGCGTCGCTCGCGCGGCCGGACGGGCAGTGCAGGTAGTTTAGCTCGCTGCTGACGGGTTGCTGATTTGCGATTGTTCGATGCTTCCAGCGGAGCGGCCGCGCGATGCGTGCCGCTCCAGGCTCACGTCAAACGCGCTTCGCCAGCGGCACGAACGGCAGGTCGTCCGGACCGGTGTAGTTCGCGCTCGGACGGATGATCTTGTTGTCGATGCGCTGCTCGATGATGTGCGCGCTCCAGCCGGCCGTGCGCGAGATCACGAATAGCGGCGTGAACATCGCGGTCGGCACGCCCATCATGTGATAAGACACCGCGCTGAACCAGTCGAGGTTCGCGAACATCTTCTTGGCGTCCCACATCACCGATTCGAGCCGATCGGCAATCGAGAACAGCTTCATGTTGCCCGCTTCCTTCGACAGCTTCTTCGCGACGTCCTTGATGATGTTGTTACGCGGGTCCGAGATCGTGTACACCGGATGGCCGAAGCCGATCACGACTTCCTTGTTTTCGACGCGACGGCGGATGTCGGCTTCCGCTTCGTCAGGCGTCTGGTAGCGCGACTGGATTTCGAACGCGGCTTCGTTGGCGCCGCCATGCTTCGGTCCGCGCAGCGCGCCGATCGCGCCGGTGATCGCCGAATACATGTCCGAGCCCGTGCCCGCGATCACGCGGCCCGTGAAGGTCGATGCGTTGAACTCGTGCTCCGCGTACAGGTTCAGCGATACGTGCATCGCATCGACCCATGCCTTCGACGGCTCGACGCCATGCAGCAGATGCAGGAAATGGCCGCCGATCGAATCGTCGTCGGTTTCGACCTCGATACGCTTGCCGTTGTGCGCGTAGTGATACCAGTACAGCAGCATCGAGCCGAGCGAGGCCATCAGCTTGTCGGCGATGTCGCGCGCGCCGGACAGGTTGTGATCGTCCTTCTCGGGCAGCACCGTGCCGAGCACCGACACGCCGGTGCGCATCACGTCCATCGGATGCGCGGCGGCCGGAATCCATTCGAGCGCGGCCTTCACGTTGGCGGGCAGGCCGCGCATCGACTTCAGCTTCGTCTTGTAGGCGGTCAGTTCGGACTGGGTCGGCAGCTTGCCGTGAACCAGCAGGTAAGCGATCTCTTCGAATTCGCACGCCTCGGCGATGTCGAGAATGTCGTAGCCGCGATAGTGCAGATCGTTGCCGGTCTTGCCGACCGTGCACAGCGCGGTGTTGCCCGCGGTCACGCCCGACAGCGCGACGGATTTTTTCGGCTTGAAAGCGCCTGTGTTCGGCGTGCTGTTGTCTGCTTCGCTCATTTGGATTGTCTCCGGGAAAGGATTGGAATTTGGGTCATTGCTTCGACTGGGCTGCCAAGAATGCAAGGAACGGGCCAGGCCGCATGCCGCCGCCTAAGTGCCTGATTTCGCACCGGTCCGGTGAACCGATCACACCGGCCCGCCGCACGCTCGATTTCATTAATGAAACTGCGAATTTCAAATTGGGAACGAATGCTCGCATAATGGAGCCTCCGAACCAACCCGCCGTCGCGAGCCGCCCGCCTTGAGCACCTCTCTTTACGAACCGCCGCAGCGTCCGCGCGTCTGGGCGCTGAGCATCAGCCGCCTGCGTGATCTGTTCTTCGACATCGCCGGCGAATACGTGGATCGCGCGGATGTCCGCATCGTGTCGCACGCGTTCGAAGACGCGGTGCGCGAAATCGAGGGCGCGGGCGCCGCGCGTCCCGATGTCGTGCTAGCGGGCGGCTCGAATGGCGCGTATCTGAAGACCCGCGTGTCGGTGCCGGTCGTGCGCATCAGCCCGACCGGCTACGACGTGATGCATGCGCTCGCGCGCGCGCGTCGCGAAGGGGCGCGCGTCGCGCTCGTCACGCACGGCGACACGCCCGACGAAGTGCGCCGTTTCACCGCCGCGTACGCGCTCGACGTCACGTTCGCGTCGTATCAGTCCGCGCAGGACGCCGAGAGCGTCGTGCTCGATCTCAGCGATCGCGGCATCGACGTCGTGGTCGGCCCGGGCCTGGTCACCGATCTCGCCGCCAACGCGGGCATGGATGCGGTGTTTCTGTACTCGCGCGCGTCGGTGCGCGCCGGCTTCGACACCGCGCTCGAAGTCGCGCAGGCGACGCGCCGCGAAACCGTGCGACGTCAGCGGCTCGACACGTTGCTGCAGCATCTGCGCGACGGCGTGGTCGCGCTCGATGCGCAAGGCCGCATCGAACTGATGAACCAGCGGCTCGCGAGCGTGCTCGGCATCGATGCCGGGAAGGCCGTCGGCCGCGCGCTGCTCGAACTCGCGCCCGACCTCGCGGGCAGTCTGCCCGACGCGGAGGGCGACAGCTTCTGCACGGTACGCGGCGCGAGCTATGTCGTGCATCGCGGGCCGCTCGCGAGCAGCGGCGCGGCGCCGGGCACCGTGCTGACGTTTCAGGAATCGCGCGCGGTCGAGCGGCTCGATCGCACGTTGCGCGCGCGGCAACGGGTGCAGCAGTTCACCGCGCGCTACCGGCTCGACGATATCGTCGGCGCGTCGGAATCGATCGAACGGGTGCGCGCGCTGGTCGCGCGTTATGCGAGGTCGGACGCGACCGTGCTGATTCTCGGCGAGAGCGGCACCGGCAAGGAGATGGTCGCGCAGAGCATGCATCAGTTGAGCGCGCGGCGCGACTTCGCGTTCGTCGCGATCAATTGCGGCGCGTTTCCGGAGGCGCTGCTCGAAAGCGAGCTGTTCGGCTACGAGGAAGGCGCGTTCACCGGTGCCCGCAAGGGCGGCAAAGCGGGGCTGATCGAGGTCGCGCATCGCGGCACGCTGTTTCTCGACGAGATCGGCGAGATGCCGTTGCCGTTGCAGAGCCGCCTGTTGCGCGTGTTGCAGGAGCGCGAGGTGGTGCGGCTCGGGTCGACGGAGCCGATGCGCGTCGATATCCGCGTGGTGGCGGCGACCCACCGCGCGCTGACCGACGCCGTCGCGGCCGGCAGTTTCCGCGCCGATCTGTACTACCGGCTCAACATCCTGAGCATCGCGCTACCGCCGCTGCGCGAGCGGCCGAACGACCTGCTGCCGCTCGCCGCCGAACTGTTGCGCCAGGCGGCCGCGCGGGAGCCGAGGCTGGCCGCTCGCGTGCCCGACGCGCAGATTGCCGCGCGCATGCTCGAGGGTTTGGGCGCGGCGTTGCGCCGCTATGCGTGGCCGGGTAATGTGCGCGAGTTGCAGAACGTGATCGAGCGGATCGTGGTTGAACTCGCCGATACCGACGCGGACACGGATGCCAGCGCGGCGCTCGTCACGCGCGACATGCTGCGCGTGATCGCGCCGGAAGTCGTCGAGCCCATCGCGCGGGCGAAGCCGGCGGCGTTGACGCTGCGCGAGCGCAGCCGTCATGTCGAGGCCGATGAAATCCGCGCGGTGCTCGCGGCTCACGAAGGCGATCGCGATGCGGCTTGCGCCGCGTTGGGTATCAGCAAGACGACGTTGTGGCGCAAGTTGAATGGGGGGCGGTAGGTGTGCAGGGTCCAAAGTGCGCCAGTGTTCCCACGCCCCATGTGCAGTTTCCGTTGATGCGCGCATCGTTGTAATAGCGCATGACCACGCCCTCGTTGGCTCTCGTTGCGACCATAAGCCATCACAATGATTCAATGGTCATGGAGTCAAACTCCACTGCGATTTCAGCCCCTACGCTGGAATGCACGTAGGCCACGTGCCCGGCACGCGTCGGGCCGTGAGCGGATCGCCTCAGCAAAACTTCAGCCCGCTCGTACTGGTCGCTATCAGGTTTCAATGTCTCGATTGCATTGACAATATTCAGCAAACCGCCGTTCTCAATGCCAATACGCGTTACGCCGCGAAAGGTGATCGTCACCCGGCGCTCACGATCGAAGAGACCGAGAACGAATGTGTCCGGCACCTTGGGATTGACCTCACCATGGATTGCAATTGTGTCGAGATACCAGTCATGGAAGTGGTCAAAACCCTTCAGCGCATCAGAAATAGTGCTCACAAATATCTCACGGAAGAATGGAAACGGGCCAGCCCTCGTCGCGCAAAAGGCCATCCCAGTTATGTGCGTGTGGATTGGGTTGGCCGTGGTGACTATCGAAGTCGATATCTATGACTGGTGTACCGCCTGAGCCATACATTCGCCACTGCTTTTTCATATTCGGCCCGCTTTCGACCCATGAATTCGCGGGGCCGTCGAAAGGTAATCCGGCAACGTCAAATGTTGCGCCGTCGTCCGTTGTGTTCTCGACGTACTCGAACGCCTGAGCATTGCAGAGGTTCTGGGGCACGCGCGGGCTGTTGCCATAGAGTGACCTGAGCATGTCCGCGTCATTCGATTGCTGCTCGCACACGGAGCCCAATCCGGACGCCATCTCCCGCTGCTCCCGTATCGCCTGCACGCACTTTCGCATCTCGTCCCGCTCAGGGACAAAGATCAGACTACCGCCCCTCACCTCGTTGTACTGGGCTTTGGCAACCTCATCGTCTTTCATCCTGTACATATGAAAGCGGTTGTGACTCCGGCCGAGCATATCGCGCAACTCGTACGATTGGTGCGACAGCAGCACGGATGGGCTATATCGCAGCCACGCTGCGCGCGCTTCCTCCATGCCCTGCACGATGTCATCGTGCGACTCGCGGGGTACGCTCGCCGGCAATGCAAAATGGAACCACCGGTCAACGTCAAACAACCAGTTAGATTCGATGTGAAGGTTGAACGATCTGTAAAGACTGATCGAGAAGAAATGTCCGTGCCGCCTTTCACGGACCTCATGGAAAGAACCGAGGGAAAGTGAAGTCATCGTGCCTCACAGCCAATGAAGGAGGCCCGATTGTGCAACAAGACACCATCCCAAAAAACCCCTCGTTCAGCCTCGCATGAGATGCGTGCCGCGCCTTCCTCGTCGCGCAGATTCTCAAGTCATCGGATCAATATGCACATCCATCCCCGCTTCCGCCGGAACGACAAGCCGCACGAACGAACGCACCAAGAATAAAATATCCGTCACCGAATCCCCATCCATTCCCCAAGGAGGAGCCCAGCATGTCGAACAAATACCGGATTGCCGTGATCCCCGGCGACGGCATCGGCGTCGAGGTGATGCCCGAAGCGCTGCGCGTACTCGAGGTCGCGACGCAACGCTTCGGTATCGAACTCGAATATCAGCACATCGAGTGGGCGAGCTGCGACTACTACGCGAAGCACGGCAAGATGATGCCGGACGACTGGAAAGCCCAACTGCAATCGGCCGATGCGATCCTGTTCGGCGCGGTCGGTTGGCCCGACACCGTGCCCGATCACATCTCGCTGTGGGGGTCGCTGCTTAAGTTTCGCCGAGAGTTCGACCAGTACGTGAATCTGCGTCCGGCGCGCCTGTTTGCAGGCGTGCCGTCACCGCTCGCGGGACGCAAGGCCGGCGACATCGACTTCTGGATCGTGCGCGAGAACACCGAGGGCGAGTATTCGTCTGTGGGCGGCGTGATGTTCGAAGGCACCGAACGCGAGTTCGTGCTGCAGGAGTCGGTGTTCACACGGCACGGCAGCGAGCGCGTGCTGAAGTTCGCGTTCGATCTCGCGCAGCGCCGCGCGCGCAAGAAAATCACCGTCGCGACGAAGAGCAACGGCATCGCGATCAGCATGCCGTGGTGGGACAAATGCGCGGCCGGCATCGCCGCGCAGTATCCGGACGTCACGTGGGACAAGCAGCACATCGACATCCTGTGCGCTCGCTTCGTGCTGAACCCGGACCGTTTCGACGTGGTCGTCGCGACCAATCTGTTCGGCGACATCCTGTCCGATCTCGGCCCAGCGTGCACGGGTACGATCGGCCTCGCGCCGTCGGGCAACCTGAATCCGGACCGCAAGTTCCCATCGCTGTTCGAACCGGTGCACGGATCGGCGCCCGACATCGCCGGCAAGCACATCGCGAATCCGATCGCGATGATCTGGTCGGCCGCGATGATGCTCGACTTCCTCGGTCATTCGAGCGGCAAGGAACGCGAGGCGCACGACGCGATCCTTAAGGCGATCGAGGCGACGCTGATCGAGGGCCCGCACACCGGCGACCTCGGCGGCAACGCAAGCACGAGCGAAGTCGGCAAGGCGATTGCGGCGAAACTCGCGTGATATGAAGCAAAAACGGCGCAACGCGCAGATGCGCCGTTATCGACAGTTGCGTCGCTCATAGAGCGACCATTCGCCCTCGTGCGTCATCAGGGCGACATCGCATTCGTTATTGGCGAAGAAATCTTTCGGCAAGGGCCCGTCCTTGCGAATGAAGAAGTAGCGGGCTCATCAGGCGAAAATCCGCGTGGCCCGGCAGGATATCGACACCGAACGTCCGGAGCAGCTTGTAGTAGTTGCGCGCGGTGAAGCGCTTGAAGAATGTGTCCGTCGTACCTTTGTGACGCACACCGAAGACGATTTCCGCACCCGACTTGTATTCCTTGAGCATGCATGGGATGGCTTCGATATCGTCCTGAAGATCCGCGTCGAGGCTGACGAGTACATCGCCTTGAGCCGGCATCCGGCCGGCAAGCAGCGCATCCTGATGGCCGCGATTGCGCGAGAGTTTGATGCCGCCGCAGCGGGGATTCTGCGCGTGCAGCACTTCGATGATCGACCAGGTACGGTCGCGGGAACCATCGTCAATGAAAGTGATGCGGCTTTCGTTGCTCACCTTGCCGCTTCGATCAGTCACTCCAGAAGTGCGAGAAGCCGCTTGCTTGTCTCGGTGATAACCTCTTCTTCGTTGTAGCAGGGTACGACGAGATTCATCGTCGTGGGTGAAGCGCTAT
This sequence comes from Paraburkholderia sp. BR14320, assembly GCF_040948665.1. NCBI lineage: Bacteria > Pseudomonadati > Pseudomonadota > Betaproteobacteria > Burkholderiales > Burkholderiaceae > Paraburkholderia > Paraburkholderia sp. BR14320. The sequence goes on along the minus strand of NZ_JBFPKG010000019.1, from coordinate 4,292 downwards.
TTGCGGAACGCACAGCTCACGTGTGCGGATGTATCGGAGCGCTCACTGCGAGCAATCGTCGTCGGGCATCGCATACGTCAACACACGTTCGATTCGGGCGTGCCCGGCCCGCACGTGATGATCAACGCGCTCACGCATGGCAACGAAGTGTGTGGCGCGATCGTCGTCGATGAGTTGCTGCGTCGCGCGGCGCGGCCGCGACGCGGGCAGTTCACGCTGTCGTTCGCGAACGTCGCCGCGTACCGGCGTTTCGATCCCGCGAATCCGGACGCCGCGCGCTTCGTCGATCAGGACTTCAACCGCGTATGGACGGCGGCGGTGCCCGACGACACCTCTCGCACGTCGAGCGAACTGAAGCGCGCGCGTGCGATGCGCCCGGTGATCGACGCGGTCGACGCGCTGCTCGACCTGCATTCGATGCACGAGCGATGCAAGCCGCTGATCGTCGCTGGACCGCTGCAAAAAGGCATCGATCTCGCGGTGCGGCTCGGTACGCCCGCCACGGTGATCTGCGACGAAGGGCATCCCGAAGGCCGCCGCATGCGCGATTACCAAGGGTTCGGCGATGCCGCGAGCCCGAAGAACGCATTGCTGATCGAATGCGCCCAGCATTGGGAGCGCAGTGCGGTGGCGGTCGCACGCGATACGACCGCGCGTTTCCTGTTGCTGGCCGGCGTGGTCGACGAGACGGATCTGCCGCCGGGGTGGCTCGCACCGTTGCCGCCCGAGCAGAGCATCGTGCGCGTGACACAGCCGGTCGTCGCGACCAGCATGGACTTCAGCTTCGCCGCGGCGTACACCGGCCTCGAGGTTTTCGCCAAGGCAGGCGCCGTGGTCGGCTGGTCCAACGGCGAAGAGGTGCGTACCCCCTGCGACAACTGCATGCTCGTGATGCCGTCGCTGCGGCAGTTGCGCCCCGGGGTGACCGTCGTGCGGCTGGGACGGATCGAGCGGACGGTGGCTCATCCCGGGTGACGAGCTAGCTGACTGGCAGGTGTCTCGAAACCGTTTGTCGCTCGTTTCGGCGCGGTGACCTTCGCGCGCCTAGCCCTTTCTCCTGCCCAGTTACAGCGCGCCGCCCTCCCACGCATCGACTGCGTGAAACTCGGGGTATTCCCCCGTTGACCGGATTGATTTCATTCCTTACAGTGGCGCGCGTTCGCGTAAAGAATCACCGTTCCGTATGCGAACAAAATCCCTCGCCCGGCGCGATTCCGTCAAGCCGATCCGTCCGGGTATGATTCATTGCCGATGCATGGCCGGTTTGGGCCGCTGCAGGCTGCGTGCGTCGTTGCCAGACGGCGTACAGTTTGAGAAGAATCGCTCGTCGTGTCGGGCCTTTCGCTGTCAGGAGACCATCATGAACCGCAGCCCCGCTGTGAACGTTCAAACCTTCATTAACGAGCATCCGTTTTCGCCGTTCCAGTGGCTGATCTTTTTCATGTGCTTCATCATCGTCCTGCTGGACGGTTTTGACACTGCTGCGATCGGCTTCATCGCGCCTTCGCTGGTCACCGAATGGGGCATCGCGAAGCCCGCGCTCGCGCCGGTGCTGAGCGCCGCGCTGTTCGGCCTCGCGTGCGGCGCGCTCGGCTCGGGCCCGCTGTCCGACCGCCTCGGGCGTCGCTCGATGCTGGTCGGCTCGGTGCTGCTGTTCGGCCTTGCCTGTCTCGCGTCGGCGTTCTCGACCAGCATCGATCAATTGACCGTGCTGCGCTTCATCACCGGCGTCGGTCTCGGCGCCGCCATGCCGAACGCGGTCACGATGATGGGCGAATACTGCCCGGACAATCGCCGCGCCACCGTGATCAACCTGATGTTCTGCGGCTTCCCGCTCGGCGCCGCGTTCGGCGGTTTCCTCGCCGCGTGGATGATTCCGCATCTGGGCTGGCGCAGCGTGCTGATTCTCGGCGGCGTCACGCCGCTGCTGCTGTTGGTGCTGCTGCTCGCCAAGATGCCGGAGTCGGTCCGCTACATGGTCGCGAACAATAAGCCGGCCGACCGGATTCGCGCGGCGCTCGCTCGCATTTCCGGCGACGCTGTGCAGGCCGTCGGCTTCACGATGACCGAAACCGCGCCGCAAACCGGCGGCAAGGGCCTCGGTGTGGTGCTGTCGCGCTCGTACATCGTCGGCTCGGTGATGCTGTGGCTCGCTTACTTCATGGGCCTCGTGATCTTCTACGCGTCGATCAACTGGATGCCGATCCTGCTGAAGGACGCCGGCCTCACACCGCAACGCGCGACGCTGATCTCCGCGCTGTTCCCGCTCGGCGGCGTCGGCGCGGTGCTGGCCGGCGTGCTGATGGACCGCTTCAACGCGAACCGCGTCATCGCGGTCTGCTACGCGCTGACCGCCATTAGCGTGTACTTCATCGGTCAGGCGGCCGGCAACGTCGGCGCGCTCGTGCTGATCGTGTTCATCGCCGGTGTGCTGATGAACACCGCGCAATCGTCGATGCCGGCGCTCGCCGCCGCGTTCTATCCGACCGCGGGCCGTGGCACAGGCGTCGCGTGGATGCTCGGCGTCGGCCGCTTCGGCGGCATCGCGGGCTCGTTCCTCGTGGCCGAGCTGACGCGCCGCCACTTCTCGTTCGGCGGCATCTTCACGACGATCGCGGCCGCAGGTTTGCTGTCGTGCGTCGCGCTGCTGATCAAGCAGGCGGCACGCCCGCAAGCGTCGGAAGCGGGTGCGTCGAAGACGCAATCGTTCGGCCATTGAGCGTGCAATGAAACGTATCCGCTAGCGGACCGGTAACGGTTCGATCGAGTGGTGACCCAGAAGCCGCCCTGCGATTCGCAGGGCGGCTTTTTCTTTGGCTGAACGCGTGGGAATCTCGCGCTTACTTGAACGCGAGGAGTTGCTCGACACACAGCAGCACGGCAATCAGCACCACCATCGCCGCGCCCGAAACCTGGCTCACCCTGCGCGCGACGCTCGGACGCGTGCGCAAAACCACCTTCGAGCCGAGTCCGACGACCGAATAAACCACCGCGCAATTGACCATGTGCAGCAGGCCCAACGCGCCGATCTGCACCGGGATCGACCACGCGTCGGTGGCACGTGTGAATTGCGGCAGAAACGCGAGAAACAGCAGCAGCGCTTTCGGATTGAGGCCGCTCACCGCGAAGCCGCGGATGGACCAGTTCAACGCCGCGTCGGGTGCGCGCTCCGCCGCTACCGTCGGCACCGCCGGGCGAGCAAGAATATTGCCGCCGACCCACAGCAGATAGCCCGCCCCGACGAACGTCAACACGGCCAGTACCGCTGGCGCCTTGGCGACTAGCGCGCCGACACCCGCCGCCACCACCACGGTGATCGCCAGATAGCCGGACAACATGCCCGCGATGGCCGGTGCAATCGCCCGCTCGCGCAATCCGGCCGAGATCGCGTACGCCCAGTCCGCGCCGGGTACCAGCACCAACGAAAAGGACACGAGCCAAAAGGCCGTCAACAAGCTCACTTCCACAGCCTTCTCCCCAACAAGCATGATTTGGACGGAGGGAATGTTACGGTTTTGGCTGTCGAAGGTGCTCCCTCTTTCTTGCTGCTGCTACGCGGTCTGCACTAGAATTTTCCACATGGATGAAATTGACCGCAAGATTCTTGCTGAATTGCAGCAAGATGGACGACTCACCGTCACTGAACTCAGTGAGCGGATCGGTCTGAGCCTTTCGCCTTGCCAGCGGCGTCTGCGGGCTTTAGAGAAAGCAAAGGTCATCAGCGGCTATCGCGCGGTTATCGATCCGGCAACGATCGGTCTGAACTTCTCGGCAATCGTGTTCGCGACGTTACGGGAAGGCAGTAGCCAAAACATCGAATCTTTCGAACGCGCGCTCTCGGACATCCCGGAGATCACGCGGGCGGAGCGCCTGTTTGGCGATCCCGATTACATGCTGCACGTCGTGACGAACGACACTAAAAATAAATTTCTGGCGGAGTGGTCCGAAGCGCTGTGACGCTTGGCTTTCAGACCTTTGGCTCAACGCCCTAAGGGGCCCCGGTTGTTTCCACGCACCGACAGCATCCGGCTGAAATCGGCCGAGGCCGTGTAAAAACGTGCTTGATAGCCTAGACTAAATCAACCTGTTGGCGCGAGAGGGGAAGATGGGGCGATTTGTCGAAGGTGCAGACCGCAATCAGGCAACGCTGCTGCCGGAATGTCTTGATGACTTTATTGCAGAAGACAATCCCGTCCGGATCATCGACGCATTCGTTGAAGAACTCGAACTGGTTTCTCTGGGATTTGAAGGCGCCACGCCTGCAATCACTGGTCGACCGTCTTACCACCCCA